>NZ_JAAKXB010000019.1:0-77328 GCF_029479985.1 Aeromonas sp. A600620
CCCCGATGCGGTACATAGGGGGTTCTGAGTAGAGAAATGCTAGTTGAAAATGTGTAAACCTATTTCAGGACTAGATAGTAACCCTTAAGGTCGGGTCGTTTCGGGTAACCACTGCGGGCTCCAGCTCTGCCAGAGTGCCGGGCTGTGGATCAGCTGCTCCTTGAAGGATTTTGGCTGCTGCTTGAGGCGATATTCGAGGCGCAGGGCTGCCCCCTTCTCGCCGACCTCCTGCTGCCAAGCCAGCGTCAAGGGGCCCTTGCCGCGCAGGGCGCGAGCCCCCTTGCCGCTCTGGTGCTGACGCAGACGACGTTGAGGATCCGTGCTGACCCCGGTATAGAGCAGGCCGGTGGCGGTGCGCACCATATAGATAAACCAGCGAGAAGAGGGGGGAGAGGCGTGCGGGGATATCCCGTCAGGAGGTTTTATCATTTGTACTTCTCTGTGCCAAACTCAAAAGCAGTGCAAGGAGGTGCGATGAGAGTCTGGTTCTGGTTGTGGTTACTGTTGTCGGTTCCGGCTCTGGGGGAGACGATCCGTCTCTACGATTACCATCAGCATCCGCCCTTCAATACCGGAGTGGATGCCGGACTGAGCCGCGAGCTGGTCAAGTATCTCAATGAAAAGTTGGGGGGGGAACCCAGAATCGAGCTCTGGCTGGTTAATCGCGCCCGGCTGGCGCTGGAGATGGCGGATCCCGACTTTGACGGTCTGGTGGTCTGGGTCAATCCCGCCTGGGTAGGGGATCCCCATCGCGAGCGTTATCTCTGGACCTTTCCGGTGATGCGCGACACCAACGAGCTAATCTCGAACATCGACAAGCCGATCACCTATCGCGGACCCGACTCCCTCAAGGGATTGGTGTTCGGCGGGGTGGAGGGCTACCGCTATCAGGGGATCGACGATGCGGCAGCAAGGGGAGAGCTGGAGCGTCACGATGCCAAGAAGGTGAAGACCAATCTTGAGCTGCTGGTGCGCGGCCGCATCGATGTGACCATGGTGCCTGGCTCCGCGCTAGGCTTTTTCATCGACTCAAACCACTATCAGGGCAAGCTGTTTATCTCGCCCTTCCCCCAATCCAGCTATACCCGCCATATCCTGCTGCCCAAATCTCGCCCAGAGCTGCATGCCACCCTCAACGACATCGCCGAGCAGATGGACAAGGATCCCCGCTGGCACAAGGTGCTGGAGTCCTATCGCGGTACGCCCTGAGGGCGGCGCTTGAGCCGGTGCAGCGGCAACAGGCTCACCAGCAAACCTGCCCAGACGAAGGCAAAACCGACCGCCTTGATGGGGTCCGGCGCTTCACCAAACCAGTAGATGGCGAGCAGGAAGGCGAGGCTGGGCTCGATATATTGCAGCAGCCCCACAGTGCTCATCCGGGTTCTCGCCACTGCGTAGCAGAACAGCCCCACCGGCAGCAGGGTGGCGGGGGCACTGCCCATCAGCAGCAGCTTGTCGGCCAGATCCCTGTTCACGAATGCCCCTTCCCCGTGCCACGCCAGCGTGCCGATGATGATGAGCGCGACGGGCAGTTGCACCATGGCTTCCAGATAGAGGCTGGTGCCGGTGTCGTAGTGGATCTTCTTCTTGATAAGGCCGTAGCAGGCGAAGTTGGCCCCCATGATGAGGGAGAACCAGGGGAGCTGGCCGTAGCAGAACAGCATGTAGGCAAGCCCCGCCAGCGCCAGGGCGACTGCCAGATGCTTTTGCGGGGTGAGTCGCTCTTTGAGGAAGATGACGGCGAATACGATATTGAACAGCGGGGTCATAAAGAAGGCGAGGCTGGTGGTCAGTACCTGTCCGGTGGTGAGGCACCAGGTGAACATGCACCAGCTGATCGACATCACTGGACCCGCCAGCAGAATGAGGCCGAGCTGGCGCGGCTCGCTGCGCAGTTGTGCCCAGGGCACCTTGTGGCCAAGCAGCAAAAACAGGGCACCCAGCAGCACCACAGACCAGAGCACCCGGTGGGAGATCAGCTCCCACATGTTGACCTCGGGCATGAATTGATAATAGAGCGGCAGCATCCCCCACAGGATGAAGGAGAGGGTCGCGGTGCCGGTACCTAGCCAGTTTTTCATTATTGTCCGTTTATTAAATTAAACATCCATGGCGATAGTAGGGGGAGTGCCCTGTTTCCACAAGAGGGAAAGCAGGGAAATGCTGGTACTATCAACGTCATGCAGCGAATCGATAAGTTGTTTGAGCAAATCAGGGCCTGCCGTCTGTGCGAGGCTCATCTGCCGCTGGGGCCTCGTCCGGTGATCCGCGGGGCCGAGAGTGCCCGCTTGCTGATCATCGGTCAGGCGCCCGGCACCCGGGTGCATGCCAGCGGTATCCCGTGGGATGACCCTTCCGGTGACAGGCTGCGCCATTGGCTCGGTGTCGATAAGGCCACCTTTTACGACGAATCCCGCATCGCCATCATGCCGATGGGGCTCTGCTATCCCGGCAGGGGAAAATCCGGCGATCTGCCGCCGCGCCCCGAATGTGCACCCACCTGGCACGACAAGGTATTGATGCTGTTGCCCAATATCGAACTGACCCTGCTGATCGGCCAATATTCACAAGCCTACTATCTGCGGGGGGCTGCCAAAGGGTCACTCACCGACACGGTGCGCAGCTGGGCCGACTATGGCCCCGGCTGGCTGCCGTTGCCGCATCCCTCCCCACGCAATACCCTCTGGCTCAGGAGGAATTCCTGGTTCGAGGAGGAGATCGTCCCCCATCTGCAGCAAAGGGTCGCCCCGCTTCTGGGGAGACCCTGAGTATTAGAGCGCTGGCTCGGCCAGCGGTTTTGGCTTGCTGCGCGCCATGGCGATAAGTGGCAGGACGATGCAGATACAGCCCAGCAGCAGCGGCAGGCCCGGCTGCTCGTCAAACAACCATACCCCGATGGCCACCGCCATCAGCAGACCGGTGTACTCCGCCGAGGCGATCTTGCTAGCCTCCGCCTTGCGATAGGCCACCACGCACAATCCCGCATAGACCATGATCAGCGCCGAAGATCCGAAGGCGGGCCACCACATCTGCCACTGCCAGTCGCCCCCTTCCCACAGTGCCAGCGCCAGAATGAAGGGCATGCTCAGCACGTTGGTGAAAAACAGGGTCTGGGCGATGGGCTGCTTGAGCGGGATCCGCTTGATCAGCAGATTGTTGAGCGCCATCGACAGCGCTACCCCGAGCGCCGCCAGTGCGGCCCAGTTCACTTCGGTCGGGCGCAGCACGATCAGTACCCCGATAAATCCGATGACTGCGGTCAGCACCTTCTGGCGCGAGATCGCTTCCCCCGCCATCCACACCGCCAGCGGTACCATCATCAGCGGCGCGACATAGAAGAGGGCGTTGGCAGTGGCGAGCGGCAAGCGGGTGAGGGCCACTACCATCAGACAGACGCCGACCGCCCAGATATGGGCCCGCAGCAGGTGCCACTTGATGGCCACCGGCGGGTTGCGGCGCCATGACCAGAGCAGCCAGGGCATCAGCAGAATGGCGGCCGAGAGCTGGCGGAAAAAGACAAACTGGAAGATGGGCTGATCCGGCTCCAGCACCTTGACCAGCGCATCGGAAAAAACCGCCACCATATTGCCCAGCACCAGATAAAGGATGCCGATCCCTACTGCATTCATACCACCTCCCACTTCAGATGAGGGGAGGGTAGCGTGCCGGTTGATATCCAGTAAAATGATAAAAAATGACCATTCATGAGATATTTAGATAATGAAGCTTCCTCCCCTGCGTGCGGTGCAATATTTCGAGGTGGTGGCCCGGCTGCTCAGCTTCTCCCGCGCCGCTCTGGAACTGAACGTCAGCCAGAGTGCGGTCAGCCACCAGATCCGTCTGCTGGAGGATTTTCTGGGTGAGCGCTTGCTGCTGCGTCAGGGGCGGTTGCTCTCGCTGACAACCCAGGGGGAGAGCTACTTCGAAGGGATTGCTGCCGGGCTTAGCCAGATTGCCCAGAGCAGCGAACAGCTGCGCGGTGGCGGCGAGATGCGGTTGCGCCTCGCGGTCTACAGCTCGTTTGCGGTTAAGTGGCTGATCCCGCGGTTGGCTGGATTGCGCCAGCTCTACCCCGAGCTGGATTTGAGTCTGGAGATGGTGGCGGAAGATCCTGAGCTATCTGATAGGGTGGCGGATTGCTTTATCACAGTCTCACCCCACGGACGGGGCTACTGCCACGATCTTATCTATCAGGAGCGGCTCTTTCCGGTCTGTAGTCGCCGCCTGTTGCAGCAGATCAGCGGGGAGTGGCCTGAGGCCATCTGGCAGTTGCCGCTGCTGTCGGTGCAGTCCATCTACAAGGCGCGGGGGGAGGATTGGCAGCGCTGGGCCAAGGCCGGCGGGCTGGTTATTCCGGACGAGGCACGGATGCACCACTTCAGCCATGTGCTGTTGGCGATGGAGGCGGCGGCCTGGGATCAGGGGGTGGCATTCGTGAATGATTACATGCTGCGGCCCGATGATCCCCAGCTGGTGGCCTTGCCGGTACACCAGCTGGAGACGGGGGATGCCTTCTACTTTACCTGCAAGCGCTCGCGGGCCCATGAGCCCGCCATCAGCCGGTTGCGCCAGTGGCTGATGATGGAGACACGCCAGAGCATGCCGCTCTAGCGCGGCATCAAGCGTTCTTGAACTGGCTTAGGACAAACAGGCTGGTGGCGCAGACGACGACAGAGGGGCCTGCCGGAGTATCTTGATACCAGGAGAGGGTCAATCCACCCAGCACGGCGAGACAGCCAATCAGCGCGGCAAAGCCGGCCATCTGCTCCGGTGTCTGGCTAAAGCGGCGGGCGGTAGCGGCAGGGATGATCAGCAGGGAGGTGATGATCAGCGCCCCGACAAACTTCATCGCTACGGCGATCACCAGCCCGATCAGCAGCATCAGCACGCAGCGCAACACGTCGACCCGGATCCCCTCGACCCGCGCCAGCTCTTCCGAGATGGTCATGGAGAGCAGGGGATCCCAAAGTCGCCACAGGGTGAGCAGCACCAGCGCGCCACCGCCGTAGATCCAGAGCAGGTCCATCGGTTGTACCGAGAGCAGGTCGCCGAACAGGTAGGCCATCAGATCCACCCGCACGTTATCCATAAAACTCAAGGTAACCAGACCGAGAGACAGGGCGCTGTGGGCCAGAATGCCGAGCAGGGTATCGGTCGCCACCTGCTGGTTGCGACTCATGATCACCAATAGCATTGCCATGGCGAGGCAGCAGACCACTACCGCCAGGGTGAGATCGACCTGCAGCAGAATGCCCAGCGCGATGCCGAACAGGCAGGCGTGGGAGAGGGTGTCGCCAAAGTAGGCCATCTTGCGCCATACCACGAAGCTACCTAGGGGGCCGGCCAGCAGGGCAATGCCGAGACCGGCCGCGAGGGCGTATAACAGAAAGCTGTCCACTTGAATGTCCTGTTGCTTGCGCTATTTACTGTGAGCGTTGTTGCGAGAAGGCAGGCGGATGACGGGGGCCTGCGGTTCATGATGATGGTGTTCGCCGTCGCAGTGGTGATGGTGGGTATAGACCGCCAGCACCTCCTGCTCCGGGCGCCCGAACAGGCGGGCAAATTCGGGATGGCGGGCCACGCTTTCCGGCTCGCCATGGCAGCAGACGTGGCGATTAAGGCAGATCACCTCGTGGGTGCTGGCCATCACCAGATGCAGGTCGTGGGATACCATCAGCACGGCGCAATTGAACTCGGCGGCGAGCTGACCGATGAGGGCATAGAGTTCAATCTGGCCGGTGATATCAACCCCTTGCACCGGTTCGTCCAGCACCAGCAGCTCGGGCTTGACCAGCAGGGCGCGAGCCAGCAGCACGCGCTGCATCTCGCCGCCGGAGAGTTTTTGCATCCGGTTTTCCAGCAATCCCTCTGCGCCCACCCGGGTCAGTGCCTCCTCGATGGAGAGGCGGCTATTTTTGCCCAGTTGCAGGAAGCGTCGCACTGTCAGCGGCAGGGTGGGATCCAGATAGAGGCGCTGTGGTACATAGCCGACTCTCAGATCGCGGCTGCGGGTGATCTTGCCCGAATCCGGCGTGAGCAGGCCCAGCACCAGCTTGCTCAGGGTGCTCTTGCCCGCCCCGTTGGGGCCGACGAGCGTGGTGATTTTGCCTTTATTGAGGGTAAAGGAGACCTTGTCGAGCACAGAGCGTCCATCAAACGAGAGAGAGACCTCTTTCAGCTCTACCAGTTGGTTCATGACAACTCCGGGGTTTACAGCCAGTGAGAGTTATAATATAACAAAAAGCGGCTGTTATATTATCACATACTCACCCCCTGACGAGATTCACCAATGAGAATTATTGTGCTTTTCACTGCCCTGCTGGCGGTGAGTTTGCCTGTTCGTGCCATTGAGGTTCTGACCACCATCAAGCCCCTTGGCTTCATCGCTGCGGCGATCACTGACGGGGTGAGCGAGCCCAAGGTATTGCTGCCGACCGGTGCCTCTCCCCACGATTTCTCCCTGCGCCCTTCCGATATTCGCAACATCAACAGTGCTGGGCTGGTGGTGTGGGTTGGCCCCGAGCTGGAAGGTTTTATGGCCAAGCCGCTGGCCAATCATCCCCATGCTTTGGCCCTGACTCAGGTTGAGGGAATGCCGCTGTTCAACTACGCGACTCAGGATAGTCATGACTCCCATGACCATGATGATCACGATCATGCCGCCCACGAGCACGGTGACCATGATGAAGGGCATGAGGGGCATCATCACGAAGGGGTCGATCCCCACATCTGGCTTGGCCCGACGCAGGCCAAGGTAATTGCCAAGGCGATCGCAAGTGAATTGGGCAAGCTGGATCCGACCAATCAGGCTCGCTATGACGCCAACCTCGCGGCATTTGATACCAAGGTGGATGCCAAGGACAAGGTGATTGCCGGCCAGATGAAGGCAGTGAATGAGAAGGGGTACTTTGTCTTCCACGAGGCGTATGGCTACTGGGAGCGCCATTACGGCATGAGTTCAAAAGGTCACTTTACCGTGAGCCCTGAGCGTCGCCCGGGCGCCAAGACCCTGGTGGATATCCGCAAGGCACTGGAAGAGAAGCAGGCGAGCTGCATTTATGCCGAGCCGCAATTTTCACCGGCAGTGATCGAATCGGTGGCACGCAATACTGGCGCCAAGGTGCTGTTGCTTGATGAGGTGGGTGAACAGGTGCCGCTCGGCCCGGATGGTTATCCCCAATTCATGCAACAACTGGCAGACGCATTTGCCCAATGTCGCTGATTAGCGGCTGAGTCTCTCATCCGGACGGACTATACTGACCTCCAGCATCTGACATGGAGTGTCCGGTATGAAATGGTTGTTGATCCCGGCCTGCACACTGGCGCTATGTTGCGCCAGTGTGCAGGCTTCGCGCCTTTCCGAATATATTGCCAGCCCCGATCTGCGGGCCAAACTGCAGGAGGTGTACGGTGGCCGCGCCATCCAGCGGGCCGAGGCATTCTCTCGTCTGCTCACTCCCAGAGCGGGAACCACGGATCAGCAGAAGATCGAGCTGGTGAACAACTACTTCAACAATCTCACCTACAGTGAAGACCCCAAGCTGTGGGGAGATGAGGATTACTGGGCCAATCCGCTGGAGTTCATCGGTGCCCGGGGTGGGGATTGCGAGGATTACAGCATCTCCAAGTACTACACCCTGATGGAGCTGGGGGTGGATGAGAAGAAGCTGCGGTTGGCCTACGTCAAGGCGGTGCGTTACAACCAGTTCCACATGGTGACGCTCTACTTCCCGACACCCAAGGCTGATCCACTGGTGCTCGACAACATCAACAGCCGGATCCTGCCGGGTAGCAAGCGTACCGATCTCATTCCCGTTTACAGTTTCGATGCCAAAAGCATCTGGATCATGAAGTCACGGCGGGAAGGGACGCTGGCGGGGAGTGCCGATCGGCTGGCGCAGTGGACATCGATGAAGACCCGTTTCTCCAGCGAGCAACTGCGCTCTCCCCGTCGTCAGCTATAGCTTGCCCGCCGCCTTCAACTCATCGAAATATTTCGCCGCGCCCGGATGCTGTTCAATGCTCAGCACAGGGCCGGTTTTATTGCGTGCCCGGTGAAACATATTGGCGTAGCCATAAGTTTGCTCATTGAATTTGGTTTGCTGGGTCAGCATGGCCTTGGTCAGGCGATAGACAGACTCTTCCGGCATGGTGGCATTGGTAACCAGGGTGGCGGCAATAGCAAAGGTGGGCGTCGCCTTCAGATTGCCGGGGTAGATGCGGGCAGGCACCTGACTGCGTTGGTAATATTTGACACCCTTGAGTAGCTGATCCCGGGTGGCCCCATCGATGGGGAGGAAAGTGACCGCGCAACGTTTGGCGGTGTCGAGCACAATCCGGTTAGGGTGTCCCATCACCAGTGCAAATGCATCGATCTGCTTGCTACAGAGCGCATCCGGCAGGTTGGCCATGCTCTTCAGATCGAGATCCTGTTCTTTCGCTCCCAAGATGTTGAACAGGGCCAGCGCCGTCTGGCGGGTACCCGAGTTCTTCAACCCCATATCGATGGGGGCGAGCTTGAGCTGTTCCAGTGACGTGATATCTCCATCGGCACGTATCACTATGGTGAAGGGCTCTGCATGGGTGGCAAATAGTGCGCGCAGCTCAGGTTGCGGCTGCGTGGCAAAAGGGCCCAAGCCCTTGCTTGCCTGATACAGCCAGTCTGACTGCACCATGGCGTAGGAGGACTCGCCACTCTTCAGTCGCTTCAGGTTTTCTATTGAACCCGATGAGCTCTGCAGCTTGCACGCAAGTTGCTCGTCGACCTCATGAGCCAGACGGCAAAATTCTTTGGTTATCTGGTGATAAATCCCCTGCTCACCCCCGGTGGTTATAGTGACGGTTTCAGCCATCAGGCAGGGTTGCCACAGCAGGGGCAACAGCATGGCGAGCTTCTTCATGATTGCGTCTCCTTGGCATAACCATCGATACCCCAGGTCCGCAGTTTGTCGATGTCGCGACACTCTCCCGATTCTGCCAGCAGGGTATAACCGGCGGCATGCATGGTCTGGGAGAGCAGATTCCAGTAGAGCGGTTCATCGGTCAGCTGACAGCTGATAAAGATGGGATTGAGCGGGTCAAGTTGATTGAAGGTATCCGCATTGAGGGGAATGGCGCTGAAGGCGAGCTCACACCCCTTTTCCTGCAACGCAGCCAATGTGACTTGGCCATGGGCAGGGAATGTGGCCACATCCCAGCGCCAATCCAGTGTTTTGCCGCGGCCCTGGCTTAGCAGAGGGGCGATTTCTGACCATTGCGGATGATTGAGCAGGGAGAGGGGTAGCAAGATCCCCTCTATATGGGAGCGCTGCCATAACTCCAGGGTGCTATGGATGGTCGCGAGATCGCTGTCGGCTCCGAGGGGCTGACTGGGCAAGAAACGCTGATAGAGGGCGATTTCCCCTTGTGTGGAGACAAATTTTTGCAGTTGCCCGCCTTCTGGCAGCGGGCTTAGCCCTTGCAGTGGCTGTGGCATGGTTGGGGCAAGCTGTTTTCCCAGTTGGGTGATCTTGAGCCGTTGTTGCAGCAGATCCCGCTTGCGTTCGGAGACCAGTTGGTTGATGGAAAGTGCCACCTCTTTAAGGTCTTGCAACCAAGGGGTGGGCAGGGTGCTGTTGAACTGGTGTTTGCGCAGCCGGATCAGCTGCACATTGATCTGCTCCAGTGGTTGCAGCAGGCGCTTGCACACCAGAGAGATGACCAGGGTAAATACGACGAGCCCCGCCAGCAGGGCTATGCCGGTGCGACTGATGGCATTCCACAGATGCTGATAGGCGTAGCCGCTATGTCCCTCAAGGGTCAGAGTGCCCAGCATGCGCCAGCCATCGGTCAACTCTTGCTCAATCTTGACGGGGGGCATGCCGATAACCGAGGGAAGCCAGCCGGGAACATTCTGCTGGGTAGAGTGGAATACCTTCTGAAACAGCACCTGACCATCCGGATCCACCAGCATGACCGAGCTGACGAAACCGCCATCGAACATGGCATTGACGATGGTTTCGGCCAGCACCTGATCATCATTGAGCAGGGTGCCTTGCAGTACCAGTCCAAGGGCTGTGATGGCGGTCTCCAGATTGGCCGACATCTGATCAAGGATTGACTGGCGGACTGTCGTGACTTCCAGTGCAAACAGCAGCGCTGCACCGATCAGGAACAGGACGACAATTATTCTGATTAACAGTTTTGCTAACGACATATCCACTCCATGGAAAAATTATCGCAACATTTGAATTTTTAATGCCGAATCGAGTCCGACCCGGCTCTTAAAAATAGGAAAAAATAGTTAAAAAAGGCGATCATTTCTGCCCATCAGGGCGTGTTATGCATAAAATGTGAGGTTCATGCAGATTGTGATGAACTATTTGTAACTATTTGTGTCCAACAAACAGTTTTATACGGTTTTGTCACAACTGACATCGCAACTCACACTCTTTAGATCTAAATACAGGATAGCGGATGAAACGTCTCCGTCCCTTGGTAGTACAGGCTGCCAATTGGGAACCACCGGTTCCCCGCAAACACTTTTACGCCATGCTGATGCTGACGGCCATGACCCTGTCAGCAGTGGCATTATTGCCAGCTCCGGGTGACATCCTCGAGCGGCCGCTGCGTCTTGAGTTGCCCATTGATACCGCCGGTACGGCAACCAACGAAAACAACACCGACTTTAACGAAATCCCCGATCACGAACTGGTTGATCAGAGTGCGCCGGATGACGACATCCCTGTTGATACCGCACCGCAGTGGCAGGATTACCGGGTGCGTAATGGTGAGAACCTGACCGCCATTTTTAACAATCTGGGACTCTCTACCACTACTCTCTACAAGGTACTTGATGCGGACAGCAAGAACTATCTGGCCAGATTGAAACCGGGCCAGACCATAGAGCTGCTGATCGATCAGGACAACATCCTGCAGCAACTCAAAATCCGCCTGAACATCAAGCAGACTCTGGTGATGGCACGCAGCGATGATGCCTATACCGCCTCCATGATCAATGAGAAGGTCGAGTGGCAACCTCAGCGTTACAACGGCGTGATCAACGGCAGCTTCTATGTCAGTGCCCGCAATGCGGGGATTCCGGCCAATCATATCCAGAAGATTGCCAACCTGTTCCAGTGGCGGATGAACTTTGCCCAGGATCTGAAAAAGGGCGATAAATTCAAGGTGTTGGTACGCCAGGAGACAGTCGAGGGCAAGAGCACCGGTAACAGCCAGCTGCTGGGTGTGGAAATGATCAGTCAGGGCAAGACGGTGTCGGCCTGGCTCTCCGATGATGGCAACTATTACGATGGTCAGGGCAACAGCCTGGAGCGTGGTTTCCGCCGTTATCCGACCCACAGTCGTTACCGGATCAGCTCAAACTTCAACCCCGCGCGCAAGCATCCTGTGACTGGTGCTATCCGTCCCCACGAGGGGACCGACTTTGCCGTTCCGGTGGGTACCCCGGTACTGGCCACGGGTGACGGTGTGGTCCAGAAGGCGACCAGCCACCCGCTGGCGGGTACCTATATCGTCATCAAGCACGGTCGAACCCTCTCTACCCGTTATCTGCACCTGAGCAAGTTGCTGGTCAAAACCGGTCAGCGGGTGAAGATGGGCGACAAGATCGGCCTCTCCGGCAATACCGGTCGCTCGACTGGTGCTCACTTGCATTACGAGCTGCGGATCAACAACCGTCCGGTTAATGCCATGACCGCCAAGCTGCCGATGGCTGAACCGCTCAGTGGCAAGGAGCGTCGCCAGTTCCTGGCCAAGGTGAAGAGCTACCGCAAGGAGCTGGCCGCCGGTTAATCGCTGTAGCCACTAGCTGAAATGAAAAAGCCCCGCCAGACTGGCGGGGCTTTTTTGCATGCGCAGTGTTGGTCAGTAACCCTTGTCGAAGTCAATCTTGCCATCCAGTGGCTGGCCATCGATAAAGCGAATGTAGTTGCGTACAAATATCTGGGCCACATCCTCTGGAAAGCTGTAGGCGCTGTTGTGGGGGGTGACGATGAGGTTGGGTTGTCCCCACAGTGGACTGTCGGCGGGCAGCGGCTCCTGCTCGAATACATCCAGCACCGCCATTGCCAGCTTGCCGGTACGCAGTGCGGTGAGCAAATCGCCCGAGTGTACAGCGCTGCCACGACCGACGTTGAACAGGATGGCGCCCGGTTTGCAGTGTTCGAAGCGGGCGGCATTGAAGAGATGACGGGTATCGCGGGTGGCAGGCAGCACGCTGACGATGACATCGGCCTGCGCCAGCATCTTGTTGAGCGCAGGCAGCTGATAAACCTGGTCAAACCCGGCACGCTCCCGACCACTGCGGCTGATGCCCAGCACCTTCATACCAAAATGTTTGCCGGTGTGGGCGATATGCTGGCCAATGCTGCCGGTACCCAGGATCAGCATGGTTTTCCCTTTGAGCCCCTGATAGGGGTGACTCTGCCAGAGTCGTTGTCTTTGTTGTTCCCGATAGAGAGGAAGTTGGCGTGTCAGACTGAGCAGATGACCAAAGACATACTCGCTCATCAGCGGGCCGAAGATGCCGCGCACGTTGGTGAGCTGATAGTTGCGACGACTGTCCGGATCGAGCAGCACGTCGACCCCGGCATAGGTGGACTGGAACCAGCTCAGCTTGTTGGCTTTGGGCAGCAGTGGCTTGGCGCGGGCTGGCTCTGCCAGCAGAATATGGGCCTCGCCGATAAGTTGTTCGGCATCGCTCGGGTTGTCGGCCCGCAGAATGCGCAGATGAGGGAGGTTGGCCGCCTTGAGCAGACGTTCGTAGTGAGCATTATCCTGGCTGAGCAAAAGAAGGGTACGTTGGCTCATACTCTTGTTCCTTATCAGAATTTGCGGCGCGACAAGATGCCGCTCTCGTCCCATCTTACCCGAGTTGCCAGCGCAACATAGCCGACCAGGGCGCTTTTTCGTTTTCGCCACGCCCCTCGTGGGCTACAATCTGCCCCACATTTTGCAAAGGATCCGACTCCAGTGTTTGGTGACAAGTTTTATAAGCGACTGGCCGAGCTACAGCCTTGGCAACAGACCGTCTACACCCTGGCGCTGGCAGAGCGCATGTACCCCAACTATGCCCTGTTCAGCCAGGCTTCCGGTTTTGGCAATGCAGATGCCTTCCGGCACGCGCTGGATCAGATGTGGAACTATCTGACCGTCAAGGGCTCACGTGTCAATCTGGGAGCCATTCTCGAAGAGTTAGAAGCCCATATCCCGGATCCCCGCAAGTTTGAATCCTACGGCGCCTATCCGGCGCTGGATGCCTGTGTGGCACTGGGCTGCGCCTACAACTCGGTGATCTGCCGGGTTGGCGAAGAGGCCAACGATGCCAGCCATGCCTCCGTTGGCACTGTGGCCGGTTTTATCGAGCTGCTGGAGGAGCGGGATCTGACAGAAGAGGAGCTCTACGAGCACGAGTACATGGAGGCCGAGCTGGAGTTTCAGGTCGAGTTGCTCAAGCGGGTTGCCCATGAGCGCGACAGCGATCGTATCCTGGCTATCAGAGCATTCGCCTCTCAGGATGGCGTCTCCAATATCGGTATCAGCCTGGAAGAGTAATTATCTCCGGTGCCTGATAGACAAAAGCTCCCGGTCGGGAGCTTTTTTTATGTCTGTCATTCTGTGGCTGTTTAAGCTTGCTCTTCGGTCAGGGGTCTGACGCTCAGCACCGGGGCAGCGTCGATTTCATCTGCATTCATCATGGTGGAGATGCGTTGCAGGGAGGAGAGCAGCAGGGTCTGTTCCCACGCTTCCAGCGCCTGAAAACGCTGGATGAAGCGCTCTTGCAGCGGGGTCGGGGCCTGGGCCAGCAGGGCGCGGCCTGCGTCAGTCAGTGTCGCGTGAACCTTGCGCTTGTCGGTATTGCTGCGAACGCGCTGCACCAGTTGACGGCTCTCCAATCGGTCCATGATGGTAGTGGCGGTGGCCTGGCTCATGTTGGTGTGATCGGCCAGCTGACGCATGGAGATCTGTCCCAGCTCGTCGATCCCTTTTAGCAGCAATAGTTGCGGGGAAGTGAGCCCGGCTTCTTTGATCAAGCGCCTGGAGTGCATGTCGATGGCACGAATAATCTGGCGCAGGGCGACCAGCACTTCATCATGTTTTTCCATTGGGTGTGCGTCATTGGAAGGCTATGGAGAGGAGCAAAATTTTCCGCCTAATTCGTCACAAGGTCAATATGGTTTTTGATGTAATAATTTCTGCTCTAACTAATTCTGTGTTAGGTTGACGGGCATTTCACGGAATTCACCCTGACATTTGAGGAGCGAAATGATGAATGACGAGCTGGATATCAAGTCTCTGGTGGCCGAGTTACGTGTGGTCAGAGTGCGCTATGAACTGCCGGATACCTCGGCTTTTGTGCGCTATCAGCCTGCCTATGATGAAGACCCCAACAACCTCAAAGTACACCACTATGATGGTGAGTTACCCCTCTCTTGCAGTGAGACAGGTACTTTCAACCTAAAGGAGTTGGTGAATGAATTGCGCTACGCCTATGTGCTGGTGCACCTCTTTCCTGACGAAAGTGCCATGAACTTCTATCTGACCGGCCTCGATACCGGCCTGGCCCAGCTGGAGTTCATCGGTGGCTCTTACGACTTCAACCGCCTTTGGATCACCAGCGGTGTCTCCAATCTGGGTGTCCCCATGGCCATCTTCCTCGGCAAGCGTCACGCCGTGAACGGCCAGCCCTCGGTTTCGCTGGTAGATCACCGCGAACAGGCGGCTGGCAAACTGGTCTATCGCGCCATCGGCGGTGCCGGTGATCATGTGGGCGAAGACTTTTTCAACAACGACTAAGGAGGCTGGATGCGAGCAAGCAAAGGGCTATTGAAAGGCCTCAACCCGACCATGGCCATGACGGCCCTCACCGTGATCACCCTGTTTTTGCTGTTTGGCGTATTTGTTCCCGATACCGCGGCCGCCTGGTTTGTCGGTGCCAAGGATCAGATTATTGCCGGGTTCAAGTGGTACTACATTCTGGTGGTCGCCCTGTTCCTGTTCTTCGCTGTCTACCTGATGTTCAGCCGTTTTGGCAGCATCCGGCTGGGTGACGACGACCAGGTACCGGAGTTCGGCTACTTCGCCTGGTTCTCCATGCTCTTTAGTGCGGGCATGGGGATCGGTCTGGTGTTCTGGAGCATCGCCGAGCCGATGAATCATCTGCAGGACAATCCGTTCATTACCGAAGGGATGACCCCGGAGGCGGCCCAGATCGCCATGCGCCTCACCTTTTTCCATTGGGGCCTGCACCCCTGGGCCATCTATGTGATCGTCGGCCTGTCACTGGCCTTTTTCAGCTACCGGCGCAAGTTGCCGCTGGCGATCCGCTCCGTGCTCTACCCCATCCTTGGCGAGCGGATTTACGGTTTTTGGGGCCATGCGGCCGATGTGCTGGCCGTGTTCGGCACCGTCTTCGGGGTGGCGACCTCCCTTGGTCTGGGGGTCTCCCAGATGAATACCGGCCTCAACCAGATGTTTGGTATGGCGGTATCGCAGTCCAACCAGCTCTGGCTGATTGGTGGCATCAGCCTGATCGCCACCCTCTCGGCGGTCTCCGGGGTCGGGCGCGGAGTGAAGATCCTCTCCGAGCTCAATATCTGGCTGAGCGTCTTCGTGCTCGCACTCTTTCTGGTGCTGGGGCCGACCACCTATATCCTCAACGCCTATGTGCAGAACATCGGTGATTACCTGCAGAACATCGTCAAACTGAGCTTCTGGACCAACACCGAGGCCAACGGCACCTCGGCCTGGCAGTCGAGCTGGACGGCGTTTTACTGGGGCTGGTGGATTGCCTGGGCGCCGTTTGTCGGCATGTTTATCGCCCGTATCTCCAAGGGGCGTACCATTCGCGAGTTTGTGCTAGGTGTGCTGCTGGTACCCTCGCTGCTCGGCATGTTCTGGCTCACCGTGTTTGGCGGCACGGCGATGAATCTGGAGCTGTTTGGCGGTGGCGGCGTGGTCGCTGCGGTCAATCAGGATGTGACGCTGGCGCTCTACAAGACGGTCGAGCTGCTGCACTGGGATACCTTCGGCTGGATCACCAAGGCCGTGCTGACCCTACTCATCTGCACCTACTTCATCACCTCCAGTGATTCGGGCACGCTGGTCATCACCACACTGCTCTCCATCGGTGATCAGGAGCCGCCGGTGCTGCACCGCGCCGTATGGGGTCTGGGGCAGGGGCTGGTCGCTGCGATTTTGCTGGTCTCTGGCGGTCTTGCTGCCCTGCAGGCGGCCAGCATCATAGCCGCGCTGCCCTTCTCGGTGATCATGCTGGCCATGTGTTATTCGCTGATGCTGGGGCTTAAACAGGAGAGCCAGCGCCAGTTCGAGTATCGTCAGAACCTCAAGCGCCACGATGGCTCATCCCATATGAGCCTGATGGAGCGAATTGGTCCTGCATAACGGCACCAGCAGGGGTTAGCGTCCCCTCACATATCAATCTGGATGCAAAACGGCCGCCCTGGCGATGCTCTCCTTGCGGAGCTCATCATCAGGGCGGCCGTCTGTTATGGGGCCGAGGTTACTCCTCGATAAAGGTCCACTCATCCTTGATGCGGCTAATGGCATCGGTCCGCTTTTTGGCGAGCTGCTCCTTGATCTCTTCTCCCTTGTAACCGGCCGCCACTATATCTTTCACCGGCACCGCCTGGGCGGCAGCCAGCGCTTCTGCCACATAGTCCGGCTCGGCGTAGACCCGCTCCTCGAAACCTGTGCGGCCGTGGAAGTCGGCGCGGCAGGCATCCAGCAGCTGGGCAAAGCGCTCGGGGCGACGCCAGGCATCAGCCTTGTCGAACACCTTGAGCAGGGTGGCGGGCTTGAGCTCAAAGGCGATATGGATGTGGGTGTGCAGATCGCTCACCAGCAGCGCCAGATCCCGGCACTCATTGGGTACCCGGAACCGCTCGCACAGAGCGCGAATAAGCGGCAGCCCTTTCTGGCCGTGACCGTGATGGCTTGGCCAGAACTCCTTGGGGGTTACTCCCTTGCCAAGGTCGTGGCAGAGGGCAGCAAAGCGGACGGTCAGCTCGGGGGAGATCCGGCACGCCTGCTCCAGCACCATCAGGGTGTGGATGCCGGTGTCGATCTCCGGGTGCCACTTGGCCGGGGCGGGGACGCCGAACAGAGCGTCGATTTCGGGGAAGAGTGCCTTGAGGGCGCCGCACTGGCGCAGCACCTCGATAAAGATCTGCGGGGTTGGCCCCAGCAGCACTTTTTCCAGCTCCTTCCAGACCCGCTCTGGCGTGAGGTGGGCCAGCTCGCCAGCGGCCGTCATCTCGCTCATCAGGGCGAGGGTCTCCGGCGCTATGGTAAAGCCCTGAGCGTGGAAGCGGGCGGCGAAGCGGGCGACCCGCAAGATGCGCAGCGGGTCTTCGGCAAAGGCAGGAGAGACGTGGCGCAGCAGCCGCTTTTCCAAATCCTCGATGCCACCGTAGGGATCGTGGAGCTGGCCCTGATCATCTTCGGCGATGGCGTTGATGGTGAGATCCCGGCGCAGCAGATCCTGTTCCAGCGTCACATCGGGGGCGGCGTGGCAGACAAAGCCGGTGTAGCCCTGACCCTGTTTGCGTTCGGTACGGGCGAGGGCATACTCCTGCTGGGTTTTGGGGTGAAGAAATACCGGAAAGTCACGACCGACCTGGGTAAACCCCAGCGCCAGCATCTGCTCCACGGTGGCGCCGACCACCAGATGATCCCTGTCGCCCTGCGGCAATCCCAGCAGGCGATCCCGCACTGCGCCCCCAACCAGATAAGTCTGCAAACCGTCTCTCCCGTCATCAATCGTGGGCCCGAGTATATCGTCTTTGTTACCGCTTTGCTGCCTGACCACCACCTGCCCGCAGCGCCAGTCAGCGCGGCTTTGACTTGGGCGTGACGAGGCCTTACGCTGCCGCACCAGACAGCTGGCGTGCCGGATGACTTTATGCCCGCGCAGGCCAGATGAGCCGAAGGAACCGCAGAGTTCCCCATATATCAACGACATGAGAACAACGTGAATCAATCAACCTTCGCAAGCAGGGTTCTGGAGTGGTACCAGCTTCATGGCCGCAAAACCCTGCCCTGGCAGCAGGAGAAGACCCCTTACCGGGTCTGGGTCTCGGAGATCATGCTGCAGCAGACTCAGGTCGCTACCGTGATCCCCTATTACCAACGTTTTATGGCACGCTTCCCCGATGTGGTGGCACTGGCTGATGCCCCCGTCGACGAGGTGCTGCACCACTGGACCGGGCTTGGCTACTATGCCCGGGCCCGCAATCTGCACAAGGCGGCCCAGCAGATCCGCGATCACCACCACGGCCTCTTTCCCGAGCGCTTTGACGAGGTGGTGGCGCTGCCGGGCATTGGTCGCTCAACCGCCGGGGCCGTGTTGTCGCTCTCTCTTGGTCAGCCTCACGCCATCCTTGATGGCAACGTGAAGCGGGTGCTCACCCGCTGGCTGGCGCTGCCGGGCTGGCCGGGCCAAAAACAGGTGGAGAATGAGCTGTGGGAGATCGCCATCCGGCTCACTCCCAAGCTGGGTGTGGCGCAATACAATCAGGCGATGATGGATATCGGGGCGACAATCTGCACCCGCAGCAAGCCTGCCTGTGATCGCTGTCCGGTGCGGACCGATTGCCAGGGGCTGTCGCAAGGCAAGCCCACCGCTTATCCCAACAGCAAGCCGAAGAAGAGCATTCCGGCTCGCGATGGCATCATGCTGCTGATCCGTCACGGCGATGAGCTGCTGCTGGAGAAGCGGCCGCCGCAGGGGATCTGGGGCGGGCTCTACTGCTTCCCGCAGGTGGCTTCGCTGGCGGAGGTGGATGGTCTGCTGGCGTCCCTTGGCCTGAGCCATCACGGCTATCGGGAACTGGCCGGTTTTCGCCATACATTCAGCCACTTCCATCTCGATATTCGGCCGCTGCTGATTGACATTGATGAGGCGCAGCCGCTGCGGCTCATGGAAGCAGATAACCGACTCTGGTATAACTTACGCCATCCTGCCGAGGTGGGGCTGGCGGCCGCCACGGCCCGTCTGCTCGCCTATCCAGAGTTACAACCATAGAGGTCAACATGAGCCGTACTGTATTTTGCCAACGCCTGAAAAAAGAGGGCCCGGGTCTGGATTTCCAACTCTATCCCGGTGAGCTCGGCAAGCGAATTTTTGACAACATCAGCAAGGAAGCCTGGGCCGAGTGGCAGAAGAAGCAGGTGATGCTGATCAACGAGAAAAAGCTCAACATGATGAATCTTGAGCATCGCCAACTGCTGGAAAAAGAGATGGTCAGCTATCTGTTTGATGCAGGTGAAGTGCAGATCGAAGGTTACACCCCGCCTTCCCAGTAAGCTCTCCGGCTGTTGTACGTGTGAACAGGTGCGGTAATGGCGCCACACTGGCGTGACCGCTCCTGAAGTCGCAGCAAATGAATGATGGGCAGCTCTGCTGCCCGGTTTGAGGATCCTATGGGCCGAATTTTTTGGCTGCTGTGCACCCTGCTGTTTCTCTCTGCCTGCTCATCCTCCCCCAAGCCCAGCGGGAGTGAGGATGACGATCTGGTCAACGGCAAGGACATCCGCGGTTTTGAACATATGATCAGCGCGCTCTCCCATAACGTGAACGAGATATGGGGGCGGGAGGCGCTGTTTGCGGGCAAGTTTGACTACGTAAAATACACGGATCAGTACAAGAGCCGGGCCCACATCGACTTCTCCAGCGGCCACATCATGGTGGAGACGGTCTCGGGCATCGATCCCCGCGCTCACCTGCGTCGCGCCATCATCGAGACTCTGCTGACGCCGGACGATCCGGCCGAAGTGGATCTTTACTCCGACCGGGAAATTCTGACCGGCGGCGAGCCCTTCCTCTACGGTCAGGTGCTGGACAATCAGCGCCAGCCAATCCGCGCCTCCTGGCGCGCCGAGCGTTATGCCGATTACCTGCTCAACACGGCGATGAAGAAGCGCACTCTGGGTATTCGCACCATCTTCTTCGTCGATATACCCATGGTGGCCAACCATGAAGATCGACGGGGCTACAAGTATGCGGGGATCATCCGGGAAGCGTCGCGCAAATACGGCGTGCCGGAGAGCCTGATCTATGCGGTGATCAAGACCGAGAGCAGCTTCAACCCCTATGCGGTGAGTCATGCCAACGCTTATGGCCTGATGCAGGTGATCCCGGCCACCGCGGGTCGTGACGTCTATGTTCGGGTCAAGGGTAAGAACGGCCAGCCGACCCGGGAGGAGCTGTTCAACCCGGCCTACAACATCGATGTCGGTACCGCCTATCTGCACCTGTTGCAGACCGTCTATCTGGCGGATATTCAGGATCCGCGCTCCCGTCGCTATGCGGTGATCTCCGCCTATAACGGTGGTGCGGGCGGGGTACTCAATACCTTCTCCAGCGATCGCAAGGCGGCGCCGGGCCGGATCAACCGGCTCTCCCCCGAGGCGGTCTATCAGGTGTTGACCGAGCAGCATCCCAAAGAGGAGGCGCGCCGTTACCTCTACAAGGTCAATCAGGCCGAGAAAGGGTTCAAGAGAGCCTTTGCCAGTCGGGCCGGTTAAGCGGTGACGCTGGGTTAACCATGCAAAAGGGCGCTTGATATCAAGCGCCCTTTTAACGTCTGGCCCGTTCGTCGTTGAAGTGGCCTTATTTGGCAATAAAGCCGCCCTTGGTCTGCGGGGCCGCGCCCACTTTCTCCAGGGTTTTCACTTCCACTTCGGTTTTGTTCCAGCTGTGGTCCACTTCACCATGGATGCGGATCTGATCATCCGGGCCCACTTCGGTGCCACGCCACACATCCTGATCCACTTCGACCTCCACTTCACCGCTGGCATCGCGGAACAGATAGTTCTCGCCGCCCAGGTGCTTGACCAGTTTCCCTTCCAGAGTGGCCCAGCTGTCATCGGCCAGATCTTTCAGTTGAGCAACGGAAACCTTGTTCTGCTCTTGCGGGCCGGTATAGGCCGCCATGGCAAAAGAGGAGACAGACATCAGGGTCAACAGTCCGATTACGCTTGCGCTTGCCTTGTTCATTTCATACTCCTGTCGTTGGTATGGGGGCATTGTGCTGTGCAGGGCGTGAAACAAGCGTGAAAGAAATAGGCTGGTGTGATTGTCTGTTTTGTGAGCGCAAGCGATTTCATCGGTGGCGGAACATGTGTGATTTCATCTGGAACTGTAATCTGTCGCCTTCACCAGAAGTCAGTGGCAGCAGACTCTTCCCATGCCTGTCGCCACTCGAGGAGAAGTCCGCAGGTCTCACCTGCTTAATCGAAGAGCATAACAATATGAAAAAATGGCTTGTTTGTTTATTGGGGTTAATGGCATTAACCGCGCAAGCGGCAGAGGGACGCCAACCTTTTTCCCGGGTCGTGATGTTTGGTGACAGCCTCTCCGACACCGGCAAGATGTACAAGAAGATGCGGGGGTATCTCCCCTCCAGCCCACCTTACTTCAACGGGCGCTTCAGCAACGGCCCGGTGTGGCTGGAGCAGTTGGGTGACGAACGTTTCCCCGGTCTGGTCGTGGCCAACGAGGCGGAAGGCGGTGCAACCGCGGTGGCCTATAACCATCTGGGCGCCCTGAACGGCTGGCTCGGTTTCTGGTCCTGGGATCCCAAATATCAGGTGATCAACAATCTCGATTACGAGATCGATCAGTTCCTGAAAAAGGACAAGTTCCGCCCCGATGATCTGGTGGTGATCTGGGTCGGTGCCAACGACTATCTGGCCTATGGCTGGAACACCGAGCGGGATGCGGATCGGGTGATCGATACCATCCGGCTGGCATCCAACCGGTTGGTGCTCAACGGCGCGCAGCAGATCCTGCTGTTCAACATTCCTGATCTGGGGCAGACCCCGTCAGCCCGCAGCATGAAGGTGGTGGAGAAGGTGCGCCATGTGGCCAGCTACCACAACCAGAAGTTGCAGAACCTCACTCGCGAGCTGGCTCCCCTTGGCATCGTGAAGCTGTTCGAAGTGGACAAGCAGTTTGACGAGATGATGCGTGATCCCCAGCTGTTCGGGCTGAGTTACACAGAACACGCCTGCTACGGTGGCGGCTATACGTGGAAGCCGTTCTCCGGCAGCGCCGCCGAGGTGGCTGCGACCCCGGCTTTGAGTGTCTCCGAAAGAGTGGCTATTGCCGGTAACCCGATCCTGGCGCAGGCGGTGGTGAGTGGGCAGGCAAAAGAGCGAGCCGCAACTCTTAACTGTGATGAGCATATGTTCTGGGATCAGGTGCATCCGACCAGGACGGTGCACAAGGTACTGAGCCAGCGTGTAGCTGACTTTATCGATCAGCACTACGAGTTTGTTCGTCACTGATATCGCTTCGGGCCAGCATGTTGCTGGCCCTTTTTCTGCTATCTATCCTCATCTGTGCGTATTTTTGCGTCACATTCAGTTCAAATAACAAGCGTTTGTTGCTGTTTTTGTAACGTGGTTGCGTTAGAGTGTTTTTTGTTAATTGATATCAGTGACTTGAAAATAGGCTAACGTTGATATGTTGCGATCGCTTTTGGGTGGTTGCACCTATAAGACGAGGTGATATCAATCAACCTCCTCCTACATAAAGTTGCAGAGGCTCAAACATGAAAAAATCATTGATTACCTTGCTGGTTACCGGCTTGCTGGCGGCCAATGCCCAGGCGGCCGGTCAGGACAACACCTGGTATGGTGGTGCCAAACTGGGTTGGTCCAACTTCTACGGCATTGATGAAAGCAATGCCCTGACGCTTGGCAATGAGACCAACGATGCCCTGGGTGCGGGTGTGTTCGGCGGCTATCAGATCAACAAAAATCTGGGGCTGGAGCTGGGTTACGACTACCTGGGCAATTACAAATACGATGCGACTACGGCGGCAGGCGCTTTCAGTGATGAAGTGAAAGCACAGCTGGCCCAACTGACCCTGAAACTGGGTTTCCCGGTTACCGATAATCTGGATCTGTATGGTCGTGTCGGTGGCGGTTATGGCTGGGCTGATACCAAGAGCGATCTCTACAAGGATGACAGCCGCTTTGTCATGGTCGGTGCTCTGGGTGCCGAGTATGCGTTTAACCTCGACTGGGCTGCTCGCCTAGAGTACCAGTACACCACCCCGTATGGCAGCCGTGATGATACCGGCCTGAGAATGGATAACGGCTTGCTGTCGTTGGCAGCGGTTTATCGCTTTGGTCAGGTTGCCCCCGTGGCACCCGCTCCGGCACCAGCCCCGGCTCCCGAGCCTGTGATGGTCGAGAAGCAGTTCACCCTGAGCTCTGATGTGCTGTTTGACTTCAACAAGGCGACCCTCAAGCCAGAGGCCAGTCAGGCTCTGGATAGCCTCTACAGCCAGATTGAAGAGGCGCGACCCAAAGATGGCGTGGCAACCGTAATTGGTCACACCGACCGTATCGGTTCCGATGCCTACAACCAGAAGCTCTCCGAACAGCGTGCCCAGACCGTTGCCAACTATCTGGTTGGTAAAGGGATCCCGGCCGCCAAGATCAATGTGGAAGGGCGTGGTAAATCCTCGCCGGTTACCGGCGACAGCTGCGTCAGCAAGTCCAAGCGTGAGCTGATCGTCTGTCTGGCTCCGGATCGCCGTGTTGATGTGAAAGTCGAAGGTGTCAGCGAGGTGCAGGAGTAATCCTTCACACTGAGCAGAGTTCCACTGGGGCTGGAATGAACAGCCCTTGTCGGAGCAAGAGAGACCAAAAAGCCAGTCAGTTGATCTGACTGGCTTTTTACATTGGCATTGCGGTCGGGCAGGGGACTAAATCAGGAAGGGAGCGGCATCACCCGGTTGCGCCCCAGCTCCTTGGCCTTGTAGAGCAGCTTGTCGGTACGTTCGACCAGACAGTCTGCGCTCTCCTGACCGTTGAACTCACCCACGCCAAACGAGGCTGTGATGTGGTCAATGCGGCGGCCCGATTTGCGATCCAGAATGGACATCCGCTCGATGGCGCGGCGCATGCTCTCCGCCATCTGTCTGGCCAGCGCCAGCGAGCGATGGGGGACCAGCATGGCGAACTCCTCCCCACCCAGTCGATAGGCGGTGACCCCCTCCTTGCATGCATCGCGCAGCCGTTTGCTGAAGGCGCGCAGCACCTGATCGCCGAGCAGGTGACCGTACTCGTCGTTGAAGTTCTTGAAGCGATCGATATCGGCGAGGATCAGCGAGAAGGGGTGCTGGCTGCGGATCAACCCCTCCAGCTCCAGATCGAAGGCGCGGCGGTTGAGCAGGTTGGTGAGGGCATCCTCGTTGGCCAGTTTGCGTGTCTCGTTGAGCGCCGCCCGCAGTTCCTTGATCTCTTTCTCCGCATTGCTGAGCTGGTTGCGAAAGTGCATGGTGGACATGCGCACATCCCGCGATTCGCGCACCAGCTCTCGCAGGATCCCCATGGTATCTTCCAGGCTGAAGCCCTCGTCATCGATGCGGCTGAGCTTGTCAAAACTCTTGTCGAGCATCTCCTGAAACATGCCGGTATCGGAGATGGCGTCCTGCATGGAGTGGCCTAGCTCGTTGGCCATGGCGGCGAGGCTCAGTTTCATCGCCTCCATCTGCTTTTCGTCCTGAGCGGCCAGATACTGGTGATAGAGTCGCTCGCAGGTGGTGAGCGAGCAGGTTCCCTGCATTTTGACAGCCTGATCAATCGCCTGGTTGAGCTCGGGCATGCTGGCCGAGACATAGTTGTACCACAGGTGGTAATTGTCCGGCGTCGTGGGGATCTGGTACTTGATCATCAAAGGGACCGCCTGTTTGAGATAGGCGGCGGATTGGGCAAATGTGTCCTTACTCATGAGTTCTGTGTCTCATTATGCCAGCGAACTGAAGATAGTATGACAGAGAGATTGGCCAAAAGGCAGCCGATGGATGCCATTCGCCCCCCCCTCCGATATAATGGCACCGTTACCACCTACCCTAAGGCCTGCTTATGTCTCAAAAAGATCCTTTCCTCGAACGCGAGGCCGAAAAATACGATAACCCCATCGCCAGTCGCGAGTTGATCCTGGAACTCATCAAGGGCCATGAAAAGCCCATGTCCCGTGAAGAGTTGGCCAAGGTCCTCAAGCTGAAAGATGAAGAGCCGTTGGAAGCCTTGCGTCGTCGTCTGCGCGCCATGGAGCGTGATGGACAACTGGTATTCACTCGCAACCAATGTTATGCCCTGCCGGATCGCCTGAATCTGGTCAAAGGTTATGTAATCGGCCACAAGGATGGCTTCGGTTTTCTGCGTCCGGAAGGTGGTGGTCCGGATCTGTATCTGAACAACCGAGAGATGCAACGCCTGATGCATGGCGATTACGTGCTGGTGCAGCCGACCGAGATTGACCGCAAGGGTCGTCAGGAAGCGCGTCTGGTGCGCCTCCTCAAGTCCCGTGAGGCAGACATTGTCGGCCGTTACTTCGTCGAGAATGGCGTTGGTTTCGTGGTGCCGGATGACAGCCGTATCGGCCAGGACATCATCATCCCGGAAGGGGAGAACAAAGGGGCTCGTCAGAGCCAGGTCGTGGTTGTGCGGATCAATCAGCGCGCCACCTCCCGCATCAATGCCGTCGGCACCGTACTGGAAGTGCTGGGCGAGAACATGGCGCCGGGCATGGAGATCGAAATTGCCCTGCGTACCCACGGCATCCCGCACACCTGGCCGGAAGAGGTGACCAAAGAGGTTGCCGGTCTCGGCGAGCAGGTGCCTGAGAAAGCCAAAGAGGGCCGCATCGACCTGCGCGCCCTGCCGCTGGTGACCATCGACGGGGAAGATGCCCGTGACTTTGATGACGCCGTCTTCTGTGAAGCCAAGCGTGGTGGCGGCTGGCGTCTGTGGGTTGCCATTGCGGATGTCTCCGCTTACGTGAAGCCCGGCACGGCGCTGGATGCCGAAGCGTATCAGCGCGGCAACTCCGTCTACTTCCCCGAGTTCGTGGTGCCCATGCTGCCGGAGGTGCTCTCCAATGGCCTCTGCTCGCTCAACCCGCAAGTTGACCGTCTCTGCATGGTGTGCGAGATGACCATCTCCGCCGCTGGTCGCATGTCCGGCTACAAGTTCTACGAAGCGGTAATGAACTCTCACGCCCGTCTGACCTACACCAAGGTTGCGGCGATCCTCGACGGGGATCCCAAGCTGCGCCAGCAGTATGATCCGCTGGTGGGCCATATCGAGGAGCTCAACAACCTCTACAAGGCGCTCAAGCATGCCCGCCATCAGCGTGGCGCGGTGGAGTTCGAGAGCGAGGAGACCCGCTTCATCTTCAACGCCCAGCGCAAGATCGACCGCATCGTGCCGCTGGTGCGCAACGATGCCCACAAGATCATCGAAGAGTGCATGATCCAGGCGAACGTGGCTGCTGCCCGTTATATCGAGAAGAACGAAGCCGCCGCCCTGTTCCGGGTGCACGACCGTCCGGGCGAAGAGCGTCTGACCGGTTTCCGCGATTTTCTGGCCGAACTGGGTCTGGAGCTCAAGGGCGGACTCGAGCCCGAGCCGAAAGACTTTGCCGAGCTGGCCGCCAAGTTTGAAGGGCGCCCCGATGCGGAGCTGCTCTCCACCATGCTGCTGCGCTCCATGCGTCAGGCCATCTATCAGGCCGACAACATCGGTCACTTCGGTCTGGCGTTGAAGTCCTATGCGCACTTCACCTCGCCAATCCGTCGCTACCCAGATCTCATCCTACACCGGGCGATCAAGTATCAGACTGCCAAGGAGCAACAGGGCAACCTGCGCCACAAGTGGACCCCGAGCGGTGGTTATCACTACCAGCTGGAAGAAGTGGACCCGATGGGCGAGCACTGCTCCATGACCGAGCGCCGTGCCGACGATGCGACCCGCGATGTGGCCGACTGGCTCAAGTGCGAGTACATGCTGGATCACGTGGGTGACGAGTTTGACGGCGTTATCGCCAGCGTCACCGGCTTTGGCTTCTTCGTACGTCTGGCGGAGATCCACATCGACGGTCTGGTGCACGTCAGCACCCTCACCAACGACTACTACCAGTTTGATCCCCTGCACATGCAGCTGATTGGCGAGAACTTCCGCCGTCGCTACCGTCTGGGTGACAAGGTGCGGGTCAAGGTGATGGGCGTGAACCTGGACGATCGCAAGATCGACTTCGTGATGGTGGAAGAGCCGCTCAAGGCCACCGGCAAGAACGCCAAAGAGATGGCGCGCAAGCAGGCCGAGATCAAGAAAGAGAAGGCCAAGAGCGCCCAGCGCCACGAAAAACGTAAAGAGGGCAAGGATCACGGCAAATCCGACAAGGGTGGCCGCGCCAAACCGAGCAACAGGCGACCGAGCAAAAAGGCTCGCGATAAGGTGAAGGCCAAGGGGTAAGCCCTCGGCCTATGGCTTGGGTCCGACGACCCGGGCTGAAGTCGTAAAGGGCTGGTGGCCTATGGTTATCTCCGCCAGCATGTCGACGAAAAAAATCCGAACCTTGTTACCGGGGTTCGGATTTTTTATGGTCAGCGAAGTGGGGGGGGGCTCAGCCCTTAGGCGGAGATCGGCCAAGCGCGGTGCCTATGGCGATGAGTACACTCCCTGCGCGATGGTCACTTTATTGGTCGCTACGCGGCGCTCAGAAAGGTGGGTGTCCTATTTTTCTTTTTTCTCTTTCCTATTTTTCTCTTGTGGTCGAAGAACAGAACTTGCTCAACACTGTGCGATTTACATCCAAATTGAGTTTGTTATTAAAAAGGCCTGTGGTTCGCAAGCAAAAAAAGTTATTTAAATTTTCCATCTGCACACGGGATGCTTGCATTTGACGAAACAGAAGAATGAAAACCCGCTCACTGTGAGCAACTACTAATAGGGACAACAACACGCACAACTTATCCACAGCAAGCCAGTTATCCACACGTAGCATTAACTGTGCCGACTCCATATCTTGTAGCTCGACAGTAAAAAAATCACATACAGTGTCGGTGGTACAATAGTCGAGTAGCTGTGTGATGGCAGCAGCTTGGCAATGTCTAAGTGATCGGATTTTGTGCGAATGAATTCTGATGTGATGAAAAATGCGCAGATCGGTTTGGCGAACCATGATGGTTGCTGGTAGCTTCTGGCAATGGATTCAGTAAGGTCATAAATCGCAACACAGACATTGATAATCATGCCTTGTCCCTGCTGACGAATGATCGGAAAATACAGGGATTGGCCACAAGGCCCAACAACACCAAACAGCGAGCGAGGTGAACATGCTTTTACACACACGACTTTATCAACCGCCGAATAGGGAGGAACTATATGGCGCCATCGAGACGTCCGAAAGGGCGAAAAGGCTCGGCAACTGCCGAAAAGACAAAGACCCCACAGGTTGCGACTGTAGGGCCTTCGAAACTAACTGAGAAACTGGTTGCGACAGTTGAATCAGTTGAATCACTCCTCAAGCTAGCCAACGCGTTTTGCAGACTTGTCAGGCTTGCTTTAGATGCCATAGAGCAAATAGGGGAGATATTCACTTAAATCCAAGGGCCTTCGGGCCCTTTTTTACACTTTTCACTAACGATTCGTTACTGAAAGGTGTAGCGGAATCATGGCCAATGATGGCTGTTCCGTCAATAAAAAAATATCACAATTTGTGCTATTTCAATGTGCCAAAAAACACATATATTCATTATATTCAGATACTTATATCATACACCGTTATTCTGAAAATTAGCGTTTAACAACGTGTTATTTTGCATAGTGTATGATGATTCCCTATGCCCCGAGCATCTCCCTCACCTGTCAGCCCATGATCCGCACCAAGTCTGACGCCTGGTGGATCACCTCGTCAACCAGTCGCTCTGTAGCTTCGCTCATTGCCATTCCAAAGCGCCGTGACACGAGCTCAGCATCCGGAACCACTCGCCCGGTATCGTGACACTTCAGACACTCATCACCCCAGTGAAATTGGGACTGAAATTGGGACACTCACCGCTTTGAGCACCGCGCAGCGGCTAACAGGCCATGATTGGCTTGTCGCCATGTGCCGCCGAAGGGCTCGATATAGCTGCAGGCGCTTGGCCGAGCAGCTTCCTCCTCCCTAGATGCCGGTCTCTCTGGTATGATGCGTCATCATTTAGCGACCGGTGACGACGCCAGCATCATGGTGGTCAGGCCAGAAAGGTGGGTGTCCCAATAGTTCGTTGATGAGTAGCTAACCATCTGAATTAAGCCGCGCCGCGAAGCGGCGTCGGCTTGAATGAATTGTTAAACATCTTCATTGGGATATGTCAGCCAGGCAATAGCGCCAGAGAATACCAAGACTGGGCCTGCAACATACGTAACATAGACGCCAACATAAGAGGCTGTTATCCATATGAGTATGTATATGGCAAGCGTGACCCAGAAAATCACGGATGCCTTGTTATGAATCCACTGTTTCATGTTTCGGTAAATCCATTTCCGTCTGGAGATCTCTTGAAGGACTTCCCGGGGTTGCTCCTTGCCCAGTTTGAAGCTTCCTGAAAGGTGCTGAATACCTTCTTTCGGGATGTACGGGCTTCTCGTTCTCCGCGCCTCTGCTCCGCGAAGTAGTCCCTGTTGATGCCATCAATGACAGACTCTGCGCTGACGTCACAACCGAACATTCGATCCCAGTCACCCATCTTCATTCTCCTTGCCTAACGCCTGCTTAAGGGGCTGCCAACGCTACTAGCAGCCCGTGAAAATCTGGGACACCCACCAATTTGACAGTAGCGTAGCATGCTGCTTCGCTTGATGGGTCGCCAGTCGAGGAGTGTGCCATGACCATCGCTCGTTCACGCCAGATCAGCTTGCAAGATACACCCTATTACCATGTGGTCAGCCGTTGTGTGCGGCGGGCTTTCTTGTGTGGACAAGATACGCATTCTGGCAATAGCTATGAGCACCGGCGCCAGTGGGTTGTCGACAGGCTTGGTCAGCTGTGGTTCTGAAATTGGGACAGCCACCGTTTTGCTTCACTCGCTTATCCATGCTATCCGGCAAGGCTACCGCCCCTGAGTGTCAGCCCCCAGTCTGCTGCTTTTTACCGGCGATGTTGCACTGGCTTGGCTCATGGGTGACTCCTACGAGGCTGTTGCTAAACGAGTATATTAGCGTGCGATGCAGGAGAGGATCGTAGGGGGTGGTGATTTTTTGAGCAAGCTCAATAAATTAATCATCTTGAGCCGTGTTGAAGTCGAACATCCACAACGAAAGGGCTGATCTCCAAGGGCTGAAAATGGGACTGCGACCGTTTTGAGCGCCGCGTAGCGAGCCCACTTCGTCACTGCCGGGCAGGGTATTGTCCTCCTGCAATCAGCCGAGAGTAGGGTCAGGTGTACCATCAAGGATGATGGCACCGCCGGATCAAGAGGCCTGTCATAGTTTCGGCGCTTGGCCTAGCAGCTTCCTCCTCCCTAGATGCCGGTCTCTCTGGTATGATGCGTCATCATTTAGCGACCGGTGACGAGACCAGCATCATTGTGGTCAGGCTGCCGGTACGGCCATTTTTCTTCGGGGTGCATTCATGCGACCCGACCTACGGATCTTGAACATGAGTACTGAACTGATCTACGGCATTCACGCTGTCACCGCGCTGCTGGAGCGCACCCCGGAGCGTTTCATCGAAGTGTGGGCACTCAAGGGACGCGATGACGACCGGCTGCAGCCCCTGCTGGCCGAGCTGGGGTCCCTCGGCCTCAAGGTGCAGAGCGTGAACCGCAAGACACTCGACGATAAAGCGGAGGGCAACAATCACCAGGGCATCATGGCTCGGGTGAAAGAGGCGCCGAAGCTGGCAGAGCACGATCTGGCCAGCCTGCTGGATGAGTTGGCGGCACAACAGAACCAGCCCTTCCTGCTGGTGCTGGATGGCGTGACCGATCCGCACAATCTCGGTGCCTGCCTGCGCAGCGCCGATGCTGCCGGAGCTCATGCTGTCATCGTGCCGCGGGACAAGGCCACCGGCCTGACCCCGATCGTACGCAAGGTTGCCTGTGGCGCGGCCGAAGTGGTGCCGCTCATTCAGGTTACCAACCTGGCCCGCACCATGCGCGAGTTGCAGGAGCGCGGCGTCTGGATTGTCGGCACCGCTGGCGAGGCCGATCACGACCTCTATCAGGCCAAACTGACCGGCCCGATGGCGCTGGTGATGGGGGCTGAAGGTAAAGGCATGCGCCGTCTGACCCGCGAGCATTGCGACGAGCTGGTGAGCATCCCGATGGCAGGGGCGGTATCCAGCCTCAACGTCTCGGTGGCAACCGGCGTTTGCCTGTTTGAAGCCGTGCGTCAGCGTCGCGGTTAATCATGCTGACTGACAGACCCCCCTTCGATTGGGCGCAGGTCGCAGATAAAGAGGAGGCCGCGCGCCTCCTCTCTTTTGCCCGCCCGCTGACCCTCAGCCCGAAAAGCTGCCTCTGGCACGCCGGTGACAGCCCGGATCTGCTGGTCAGGGTGGAGCAGGGGCTGCTGCGGGCCAAGCTGGTGCTGGAGGATGGCCGCGAGTACATCAAGGAGTTCTACTGGGAGGGGGACGAGTTTCTCGACTTCCACCACCTGCTCAGTGGCGAGCCAGCCCGCTACAGCGTGGAGGCGCTGGAACCCTGCCATCTGCAGCTGTTCAGTCTGGTCGACTTGCGCCAGCTGCCCGGCTGGCCGCGCTGGTACCAGCACCTGCTGGAGGTGCAGCTGCGCATCAAGGAGGAGAAGGAGCAGTTGCTGCTGACCGGCAGCCCGCAGGCGCGCTATCAGCACTTTCTCGACAGCTTTCCCGCACTCGATGCCAGAGTGCCCGACCACCAGATCGCCGCCTATCTCGGTATCACTCCCATCAGTCTTAGTCGCATTCGCAAACGGCTGAAAGAACTTAACAAAGGTTAATGCAGGGCGCTGGCGCCACGATTATGCTGGCAGGCCGAACTGATAAGGAGTTGCCGATGAACTGGATCCTGAAACCCTGGTCTGAACTGACCACTGACGAGTTGTATGAGTTGCTGGCGCTGCGGGCCGAGGTGTTCGTGGTGGAGCAGACCTGCCCCTTTCAGGATCTGGACGGGCTCGATCGCCGCGAAGGGGTCTGGCACCTGCTCGGCTATCAGGGCGACCAGCTTGCTGCTTACGCGCGGATTATGGCGCCAGGCATCGGCGACGAGAGCGGTGCCGCTATCGGTCGGGTGGTGACCTCACCCAAGGCGCGCGGCGGAGGTCTCGGTCACCAGCTGATCAGCGAGGCGGTCAAGGCGTGCGAGGCGCGCTGGCCGACCCACAGCATCTGGCTGGGGGCGCAGGCCCATCTGCAAGGCTTCTACAGCCAACACGGTTTTTTGGCGGAAGGGGAAGGCTATCTCGAAGATGATATCCCCCATATGGGGATGCGCAGAGTGGTGGCATAACCACTCGTCAGAGTGATTCAGAATGCAGAAGGGCCATCCCGCGGGATGGCCCTTCTCTTTATCGTTAGGCGATCACTTCTTCTTTTTCTTCTTGGCGGACTTCTTCTTGTCGACCGGCTTTTTCTTCTTCACCGGTACCCGCGCTTCCTTGTGTTTCGGGCGCAGCTCGTCGATCACCCGGCGCTTGAGGCGCTCTTCGGTGTAGCGTTCGATCTTGGCGACCATCGCCATGTCGTGGGCTTCCACCAGGCTGATGGCACAGCCACGGTTGCCAGCGCGGCCGGTACGGCCGATCCGGTGGACGTAGACATCGGCGCCGTAGGGCATGTCGTAGTTGATGACATGGCTGACGTTCGGCAGATCGATGCCGCGGGCGGCGACGTCGGTGGCGATCAGGAAGGGTACTTCCCCTTCGTGGAACTTGCGGATCGACTCGATACGCTTGCTCTGCTCCATCTCGCCACGGATCCAGGCGCAGGAGATACCTGCCGCCTGCAGCTGGCCGGAGAGCTCCGCCAGACGCTCGCGAGTCTTGACGAAGATGATCGCCTTCTGGGTTTCCGGATCTTTCAGGATATGGGTCAGCAGCGCCAGCTTGTGGGCGGCGTCATCGGCCAGATGGATCCACTGGGTGATGGGGCGACGTTCGCTGCGGGGCGGCTCGGCGTGCAGCTCCACCGGATCCTTGAGGATCTCGTTGGCGAACTTCTCAAGGCCGGCCCCTTCCAGGGTGGCGGAGAAGAGCATGGTGTGCTTGCGGTAGCGCGCCTCTTCCACGATGCGGTTCACATCCTTGATAAAGCCCATGTCCAGCATGCGGTCCGCTTCATCCAGCACCAGCACTTCGATGTCGTGGCTCTCGAACTCCTCTTTCTCGATGTACTCAAGCAGACGACCCGGGGTGGCCACCACGATGTCGGTGGTCTTGGTCAGGGCAGGCAGCTGCTCTTCATGGCTGACGCCGCCGATGATGGTCTCGATGCTGAGGTTGGTGTGGGCCGCCAGCGCCTTGGCGTGGGCGGTCACCTGCAGGGCCAGCTCGCGGGTCGGGGTCAGGATCAGCATGCGGCAGGGGCCCGGCTTGCGGCGCGGGAAGTCCAGCAGGTGCTGGAGTGCCGGCAGCAGGAAGGAGGCAGTCTTGCCGGTACCGGTCGGAGCGGATGCCAGAATATCGCGGCCGTCCAGGGCTGGCTCCAGCACCATCTGCTGGATGGTGGTGGGGCGGGTGAATCCCATCTCGGCCAAGGCCCGGTTGAGGGCTGGGTGCAGGTCGAAATCATCAAAGGACTGGCTCATGGCAATACTCGGTCATTAAGGAAACGGCAGATTATAGGCGATTATCTCGTCGGCTCCTATTGGTGAGTGTGTCTTAGCCGCTATAATCGCCCACCATTTTTGCAGATGACGGGGGCCAGATGGGACGTAGTCGCGGATTTACCTTCAAACAGTTCCATATCAATCACGATCGCTGCGCCATGAAGGTGGGCACCGATGGCATTTTGCTCGGTGCCTGGGCGCCGGTCGAACAGGCGCGTCGAGTGCTCGATATCGGCACCGGCAGCTGCCTGATCGCCCTGATGCTGGCCCAACGCAGCAGATCTGACTGCCGTCTTGATGCGGTCGAGCTGGATATTAATGCGGCCAGTCAGGCGCAGGAGAATGCGGCTGCCTCTCCCTGGGCCGATCGGGTGACCGTCATAGAGAGTGCCATTCAGGATTATCAGGCTGACCCTTACGATCTTGTCGTCTCCAACCCTCCCTATTTCGTGGCAGGCCAGTCATTTAGCGATCCGGCGCGGGCATTGGCCCGCCATACCGGCGCCCTCGACAGCCACGCATTACTGGCGGCCTGCGATCGTTTGCTGAGCCCGAATGGGCAGGTAGCGCTGGTGCTGCCGACGGCGATGGCCGATGAAATTTTATGCATTTCGGCGAATTATGATCTGCATGGCATTTGTTATACAGCTGTTATCACCAGAGAGGGTAAAGAGGCAAATCGTGTTTTATTGCTACTTGGCAGAGGATTAAACAGGTGTGAGAGGGGTGAAATTGTGATCCATTCTGCTGATGGGGCCTATTCCGACAGATATATCCAACTGACCAACCCCTTCTATTTGAAGATGTAAATTTCGTCTTGAACTATTTTTTCACGCCATTATGCTGGTTCCAGATCGAGCGCCCGCTCCAGACCAGCTAAAACCACTGGTTGCGATGAAAAAACATGCGGGGCTCTTTTTTTATACCCCCTGAACACACCCGGTCAGCGACCGATAAAAACTATAACAAGCAATAATTTACAAGACAGACGAGGTTGAACTTGACGAAATCACTCACATTGTCCGATGTACTCGGATTAGGGTTTATGACCTTCGCCTTCTACTTGGGCGCCGGTAACATCATTTTCCCGCCGTTGGCCGGTTACATGGCTGGTGAGCACCTCTCCCTGGCGATGTTTGGCTTCCTGGTCACTGCCGTGGGCCTGCCTCTGGTGACCATTCTGGCCGTGGCGAAAGCCGGTAACGGTTGGGCTGGCATGACCAAGCTGCTGCCTGCCGGTGTCGCGACTGCGCTGGCCGTTGCCATCTATATCATCATAGGCCCGGCCTTTGCCGCGCCCCGTACCGGTCTGGTTGCCTACGAGATGGGCCTCAAGCCGTTTATCGGTGACATGGGGCAAGCGGGTCTGGCTGCCTATACCGTGATCTTCTTTGGTGTGGCCATTCTGGTCTCCATGAACCAGGGCAAGCTGATGGACGCCATCGGCAAATACCTGACTCCGGTACTGATGCTGCTGCTGCTGACTCTGGCGATCGGGGTATTTGTTGCGCCGCAAGGCTCCATGCCTGATGCGTCCGGTGACTATCAGAACAGCCCCTTCGTCAAAGGGATCCTGGAAGGCTACAACACCATGGACACCCTGGCGTCCCTGATGTTTGGCGCCCTGATCGTCGATCTGCTGCGCCAGAAAGGCATCAACGATTACAAGAGCCAGTTCAAGTATCTGGCCATTGCCGGCCTTATCTCTGCCGTTGGTCTGAGCGTGGTGTACGTCTCCCTGTTCCAGCTGGGTAACACTGCAGCCGGTGTGGCGACCGATGTCAGCAATGGTGGCGCCATCGTCAACGCCTACGTACTGAGCCTGTTTGGTCAGCCGGGTCAGTTCATTCTGGCGGCCATCATCACTCTGGCGTGCTTTACCACTGCAGTCGGTCTGATCTCCGCCTGTTCCGATTTCTTCCACAATCTGACCGGTATGGCTTACAAGAAGCTGGTGGTGTTGCTGGGCGTTATCTGTGCCGTGGTGGCCAACGTAGGCCTGAGCCAGCTGATCAGCCTCTCCATTCCGGTGCTGGTTGCCATCTATCCGGTTGCCGTGGCGCTGGTGCTGGTCACCTTCCTGAAGGGTTACTTCGGCCGTCCCCGTCTGGTGTTCCGTGGGGTGTTGATGGTTGCCTTCCTGTTTGGTTGCCTGGATGGTCTGGGTGCTGCCGGCATGAAGATGGATGCGTTTGCCTTCCTGCCGCTGTTCGACAAGGGCCTCGCCTGGCTGATGCCGACCCTGCTGGCCTGCGTAGTTGGCGTGATGGTGCGTCCGACACAGATGGCTGCCGAAGCTGCCTGATCACGCCCGATGTGATATTGCCAAGAGCCTGCCCCGTGCAGGCTCTTTTGTTTTTCTGTTCTGCTGGCGGTTTGCCCGGTGGATGGTATCCGGCCATCCTCACAGGCTAATTTCAGCTCCCTTGCGGCCCTATCCCCTGTTTATCTGCGCGTTTACACCCAGTCTGGGTAATTCGGTCATTCGGTGATTAATTTTGAGCGGATAAATTGTTTCAAGATATTAATGTGTGATTGAGATCCCGCATCTCTTCTTTATGCTAAAGGTGGTGCTCCTCATCCGGTCTGCTGACCGCAGGGGAGCGAGCAGTATTGTTATCCGGTTATCTGCCAGGCAGTGGGTGCAATCAATAACAAGCTGATAAGGCAGATGAGGTTGGGTTTGACGAAATCATTGAAGTTGTCCGACGTATTCGGACTGGGGTTTATGACGTTTGCCTTCTATCTGGGGGCTGGCAATATCATTTTTCCGCCGCTTGCGGGTTTTATGGCTGGTGAGCATCTGCTGGCCGCCATGTGCGGTTTTCTACTGACGGCGGTGGGGCTGCCGTTAATCACCCTGATTGCGGTTGCCAAGGGGAGTTCGGGGGGCCGCGCGAGTGGCTGGACCGGAATGACCCGCTATCTGCCCGCCGGGGCGGCGACGGCGCTGGCCATCGCCATCTATATCATCATGGGGCCCGCCTTTGCCATTCCCCGCACCGGTCTGGTCGCGTACGAGATGGGGCTCAAGCCCTGGCTCGGCGATGCCGGTCATGAGGGGCTGCTGATCTACACCCTGAGTTTCTTTGCGCTGGTGATCATGGTGGCGCTCGATCGGGGCAAACTGCTCGATGCGGTTGGCAAGTACCTGACTCCCGCCCTGATGGCGATGCTGCTCATTCTGGCGGTCGGGGTCTTTATCGCGCCACAGGGTACCATGCCCGATGCCAGCGGTGACTACATCAGCGCTCCGCTCACCAAGGGGATGCTGGAGGGGTATAACACCATGGATACCCTGGCATCCCTGATGTTTGGCGCACTGATCATCGGGTTGCTGCGCCAGAAGGGGATCGAGGACTATCGCAGCCAGTTCAAATACCTCACCATTGCGGGCCTGATCTCGGCGGTCGGGTTGTCGGCGGTCTATCTCTCTCTTTTCCAGCTTGGCAACAGTGCCGGCGGAGTAGCGAGCGACATCAGCAACGGCGGTGCCATCGTCAATGCCTACGTCCTGAGCCTGTTTGGTCAGCCTGGGCAGCTTATTTTGGCGGCCATCATCACTCTGGCCTGTTTTACCAGTGCAGTAGGCCTACTCTGTGCCGGAGCCGATTATTTCCAAGGTTTGACTGGCTGGGCTTACCACAAGTGGGTGATGCTGCTGGGGGCACTCTGCGCGCTGGTGGCCAATGTGGGGCTGAGTGAGCTTATCAGTCTCTCCATCCCGGTGCTGGTAGCCATCTACCCGGTTGCCATTGCACTGGTGCTGGTGACCTTCCTCAAAGGGTGGTTTGCCCAGCCACGGCTGGCGTTTCGTGGCGTGCTGCTGGTCGCCTTCCTGTTTGGCTGTCTGGACGGACTGGGCGCTGCTGGTATGGCTATGGACGGCTTTGCCTTCCTGCCGCTGTTCGACAAGGGACTTGCCTGGCTGCTGCCAACTCTGCTGGCCTGCATCGTTGGCATCTTGATGCGACCAAACGGAAAGCTGGCTGCCGAAGCGGCTTGATTCAGGATCAACGAGATAGCAAAGAGGCCAGCATCTGCTGGCCTCTTCTGTTTCTGCCGGATCCGTTACCGGATCAGATTTGCGGGCCTGCTGGCTTGGGTTTGCCATCCAGACCATACCAGTGGGTTTCTACCCGTCCGGCATGCCACTCGAAGGTGCCCCAGGGCTGTTTGGTTTCCCAGCGCGGGAAGTTGATGAGAACCCGGTTATCTTCGTACTTGTAGAGGGAGGTGCTGATCTGAATGTCCGACAGGATCAACAGTAGTGCCCAGCAGATGAAAATCCATTTCAATGCTTTCCACATAGGATTACTCGAAGCAAATTTCGATAGTGGCGCGACCGAAATCGGATTCGAACGGCATCATTATCTTGGTGCCATCGGCCCTGTGGGTGATGGTGTGGTTGGGGCCGGAGACGATGATGGGGGTCGCCATGTCAAACTCGTAGCCCTTCTCGCCCAGCATCCGCTTGGCACCGCCGGTCACCATGTTGGTGATTTCACCGACCATGTCGGTCACCTCTTCATTGATGGAGGCGGGAGCTTCCCCCAGCATGCGACGCATGATCTCCAGCGCCAGCCCCTTCTCGAAGCTGATGGAGAGGGAGCCGCGGGTCTGCGGGCCGACCATGCCGATCAGACCGGAGACGTCGCCGCGTGCCAGCTCATCCATCTTGCGTTTCGGTTTGCCCGGTTTTAGTTCCAGCTGTGCCATGGTCGAGAGCACATTGAGCAGAGATAGCAGGAACGGATTTACAAAATCAGCCTTCATGATGACTTCCTACAGTGGGCGTACAGCGAGCACATTGGCCATGTGCCTCTATTGTCTTATTGGTAATCGTAAAGCCATGCAAGTGGGCCTGCTCGGAAAACGCGCTATCTATTGCACTATCGTGAAGTTCGACCACATCCCCGCACTCGTCGCAGATCAGCAGCTGCATCGGGTGAGCGTGATCGAAGTGGCAGCAGAAGATAAACGCGTTGAGCGATTCCACTTTGTGAGCAAAGCCCTGTTCGAGCAAAAAATCGAGTGCCCGATAGACGGTTGGCGGCTTGGCATTGGCTTCGGTTTGTTGCAGCTGGGCCAACAAATCATAGGCGCTGATGGCGTTGCCGTGTGCCGCCAGCAGGCGAAATACCTGACGTCGGGTCGGGGTGAAGCGGATCCCTCGCTGTATACAGAGTCGCTCGGCTCGTTGTAAAAGTTGGTCTTGATTCATGATCGCGCAGATACCCTTTCTATTAGCCGGATACTATCACAGGGCCTCGCATGGCGCGGCGACAAAATTCATTTTCTGGGGCTGCTTCACGTTGTGATAAAATCCGCCCCTTTCTTTAGCCAACCCGGATGATTTTTATGCAGGCGCAGCGTTTTTCCATCGCCCCCATGCTGGACTGGACTGATCGGCATTGCCGTTACTTTCATCGACTGATGAGCCGCCAGACCTTGCTCTATACCGAAATGGTGACCACCGGCGCCATCATCCACGGCAAGGGGGATTATCTGGGTTACAGCGAGCAGGAGCACCCCATCTCCCTGCAGCTGGGGGGCAGCAATCCGGCCGATCTGGCGCGCTGTGCCAAGCTGGCCGAGGAGCGCGGCTATGACGAGGTGAACATCAACGTCGGCTGCCCCTCCGATCGGGTGCAAAACGGTCGCTTTGGCGCCTGCCTGATGGGCGAACCAGCGCTGGTGGCGGACTGCGTCAAGGCAATGCGCGATGTGGTCGATATTCCGGTGACGGTGAAGACCCGTATCGGCATCGACGATCAGGACTCCTACGAATTTCTGCAGACCTTTATCGAACAGGTGCGCGATGCCGGTTGCGATACCTTTATCGTCCATGCCCGCAAGGCGTGGCTGAGCGGCCTGAGCCCCAAGGAGAACCGCGAGATCCCGCCCCTCGATTATCCCCGCGTCTATCGGGTCAAGCAGGATTACCCGGAGCTGACCATCGCCCTCAACGGCGGCGTCACCTCCATGGAGCAGACTCTGGAGCACCTGCAACACGTCGATGGCGTCATGATGGGGCGTGAAGCATATCAGAACCCCTACATTCTGGCGCAGGTGGACAATCTGGTGTTCGGCCAGAACAACGCCGTGCCGAGCCGCCACGAGGTTGTGCGGATGATGCTGCCCTATATCGAGCAGGAGCTGGCCAAGGGCAACTACCTCTCCCATATGACCCGCCACATGCTGGGGCTGTTCCAGAACATGCAGGGGGCTCGCGCCTGGCGCCGCCACCTGAGCGAGAACGCCTGCAAACCGGGCGCCGGTATTCAGGTGGTGCTGGATGCCATGGCCAAGGTGCCGGAGTTTGCCAGCAGCGAGACGGCCGAATAAGCCGCTTTGTCAGGGCAAGAACCACAAAAAGCGCGTCAATCGACGCGCTTTTGGTTTTTCTGGTCAGGGTCACCCTGATGTGTTGTCAGAAGTCGTACTGTAGTCGTGTATCTCTCCGGGGCGCGGAGTAAAACGTGGATCGCCATCTTTGTATTCACGAACAAGCTGCATGGTCTTGCAGAAGCTGGCCTGCTTGTCGTACTCCTGCCGGGCAAGATCGATGGCCCGCTCGGCCCGGCGTCGCTCCATCTTGTCAGACTTGCGATCACTGAACTGTTGCTGCTGATGCAGCATCCAGCCGACAAACTCTTGCTGGCATTGGGATTCGCTGTTGGCCTGTGCAGGCAGGGTCCACAACAACGAGAGCAGTATCAAATAACGCATGTCTGACTGGGTATTGAAGATTAATTGAACAGAAGGGGCGGCATTTTAGGCTGGAAATCGGGGTGTTAACAGTATCAATAGCGAGGCCCTGCGGGGCCTCGCATCGTTGTGGCCGGTGTCAGTGTTTGATCAGGTACAGCTGGCGGCTGTAGGCCACATCCTCCGGGTTGTTGATGGGGTAGCCCTTGAGCCATGGCTTGATGAGGCGGGCATTGGTGTACTGGTAGATGGGGGCTATAGGGGCCTGATCCAGCAGGATCGCTTCCGCCTCGCCAAACAGCTTGCTGCGGCTGGCGGCATCCTGAGTGCTGGCCGCCTCTGCCAGCAGCTGGTCATAACGGGCATTGGCAAAGCCTGCCATATTGCCGCTGTGACGGGAGCCCCACAGGCCGAGGAACGCTGACGGGTCGTTGTAGTCAGCGACCCAGGAGGAGCGGATCACCTCGAACTGACCGCTCTGGCGGCTGTCGAGATAGGTTTTCCACTCCTGATTGGTCAGCTCGACCTCGGCGCCCAGCTTCTGTTTCCACATGCTGGCGATGGCCAGCGCCATCTTCTTGTGAATTTCCGCGGTGTTGTAGAGCAGGGTCAGCTTGAGTGGCTTGCCCGGGCCGTAACCGGCCTCCTTGAGCAGGGCCTTGGCCTTGCTGTCCAGCTCCGGCTGGCTGCTGGTGGAGAGCAGGTTGGCGGCTGGGGTGAAGCTGGCGGTTACATCCGGAGTGAAGTGATAAGCCGGTTTCTCGCCAGTGCCGAGCACCTTGTCTGCGATCAGGGCGCGGTCGATGGTGTAGGAGAGCGCTTTGCGCACCCGCACATCGTTCAGTGGCGCCTGTTTGGTATTGAAGGCGTAGTAGTAGGTGCCGAGCTGATCCGGGGTATAGACCTCATTCGGGATCTGCTGCTTCAGCTTGTCGTACTGCTCCTTGGGGAAGGATTCGGTGATATGCAGATCGCCAGCCAGGTAGCGGTTGGTGGCCGCGCTCTCCTGATTGATCGGCATGAAGATCACCTTGGTCAATACGGTATGTGCCCGATCCCAGTAATAAGGGTTGGGGGTCAGCTCCAGCTTCTCGTTGACCACCCGATGGTTCAGCGCAAAGGCACCGTTGCCCACCAGTTTACCGGGCTGAGTCCACTGGTTGCCGTACTGCTCGATGCTGGCCTGATGGAGCGGCGACAGGCTGGGGTGGCTCAGCAGGTTCAGGAAGTAGGGCACCGGCTGGGAGAGGGTCACCTGCAGGGTGTGATCATCGAGGGCCTTGACCCCCAGCTCGCTGGCAGGCAATTTGCTAGCTACTATCTCGTCCACCTTGTCGAAACGGGCCAGTTGGGCAAACCAGGCGAAGGTGGCCGCCTCTTTCGGATCGACCAGTTTGCGCCAGCCGTAGACGAAGTCGCCGGCCTTGACCGGATCGCCGTTGGACCAGCGCGCATCCGGGCGCAGATGGAAGGTAAAGAACTGGTTGCCCTTGTTCTCCCAGCTGGCCGCCACTCCGGCAACCGGTTTGCCATCCGGCCCCTGGGTCAGCAGCCCCTCGAACAGATCCCGTAGTACCTGCAACTCCGGCAGGCCGACCAGCTTGAGCGGGCTCAGGCTCGCAGGTTCATCCTTGAGGTGGCGGACGACAATCTGCTCGGCGGCGAGTTGTGTTCCGGCGGGAATATCGGCAGCCTGGACAGCAGCACAGCCCAGCAGGGCCAGCAAGGGGCTCCATCCTTTCATGGGTCGGATCCTTCAAATAGTGTGAAGCGGGGAGAAAACTCGGCGAGAAAATATCGCCGACAGATGGGAAATCATGATATCCCGTTTGCTGGTCTGACCGCCAGCATTCGACTCTCACTCCCAATCGGGGTAGAAGAGCGTTCCCGGCGTCTGTGCAGTTCAATGTGGTGAGGAGTGTCAAACGATGAAAGCATGGTTAGTGCTGGCCTGTGTGTTGAGCCAGGGTGCCTGGGCGTTGGCCCCGTGCCAGAGCGACACGGCGGTGGGCAACTGGTGCGAGATCGGCATCGATGCCTTGCACCCGACTCAGGGGGGCGTCGGCCAGATCCAGGTCGATGAGACCCAGGCCACATTGGCGGACATGAGCGCAAAGCAGCTCGACAAGTTGATGAAAAAGAAAGAGATCCCCGTGGTGATTGCGCCGGATGGCAGCTACTGGCTGGTGGACAGGCACCATCTCACCAAGGCGTTGTGGCAGCAGGGCGTCAAGGATGCCCGGGTCAAGGTGATTGGCCGTCTGCAGGACAAAGCCAACTTCTGGAGCCAGATGCAGAACAATCATTGGGCCTGGCTCAAGGATGAGAAGGGACAGCCGCTGACCCCGGAGCAGTTGCCGACCAGCATCGACAAGCTGCCTGATTACCCCTATCGCACCCTCGCCGGACTGCTGCAGAATGCGGGCTACTTTCGCAAGGACAAACGGGTCTATTTCGTCGAGTTTGCCTGGGCCAGCTGGCTCGGCAAGCAGATGCAGTGGATGCCGGTAGACAGCACCAATCTGGCGGCCCGGCTGCAACAGGCCAAACGGCTCGCCTGCGGCAGCGATGCCAGTGACTTGCCCGGTTATCCCGGCAAGCAGTGCAGTCTCAATCAGTCCAAAACCGCACAGTGAGCGGATAAGTGATGGCGGCATAATAAGGAATGCAGCAGAAGGGCGACCCCGGGGTCGCCCTTCTGCTGTCTGGTGGTGATCGAGCGTCACTCATGGCGGTCATGGCAAGGTTGCCAAGGGCGGGAGAGATCCTGCACTAACCCTCTGGTTGATATTTATTCTCAATTAGCCATGATAACACTCCCACCATGACGGACTCGGGAGAGCGAGATGACACCGCAAAGTTGGCAACGATACATGCTGGAGGCGGAGCGTGCCTGGCAGGCCGGTTCGCTGGGGGCGGCTATCTGCTTTTATCAGCAGGCGCTGGGGGATGTTTACGAGATGACCCAGGTCGAGTTGACGGAGTTGGCCACCATGCGGGTCGCCACCTGTCACCGGCTGGCCGATTTCTGGCGGGCGATGGATGAGCCGACTTACGAGCTGCGCTACCTGAAGCTCGCCTCCGAGCTGGTGACTGCACTGGTACCACAGTGCCCCAACCGGGAGTGCGAAGCGCTGATCAGCGAACTGGGTTGCTGTCGCGGCGCCCTGCTCGCCTTTCTCAAGCGTCACCCCAATCCCGAGATTGCCCGGCTGATCCAGCTACAGGACAAGGTACAGGGCTGCGAGCTGATCGGCCGCTTTCGCCTCAACTGACCGGGGTTGAGCGATAACTTAACTCCGTCGCTTGAGCTTCTGGGCAATGCGTTGCTGTGCCTCTTCCCCTTGCAGTGCCTGCGCGAAGGCGCGCGCCTCCAGATCGATGACAAAGTGCACCGCCTGTTTAAGCTCCTGCTTGAGCAGCGCCTTGCTCTTTTGCAGCGCCCTGGGCGGTTTGGCCGCCAGCTTCAGCCCCTGCTCGCGGGCAAAGGAAAGCAATCCATCGGCCGCCACCACCTTGTTGGCAAGCCCGAGCCGCAGCGACTCCTCGGCATCGATTGCCTCGGCCAGCAACAACAGCTCGGCTGCCTTGAGATGCCCCACCAGACGTGGCAGCAGCAGGCTGGAGGCAAACTCCGGCACCAGCCCCAGCTCGACGAAAGGAAGCTGCAAGCGGGCGTTATCCCCCAGATAGACCAGATCGCAGTGCAGCAGGATGGTGGTGCCAATCCCCACTGCCGGGCCCGCAACAGCGGCGATCACAGGTTTGGGGAAATCGGCCAGGGTGTGGAGGAACTGCAAGATGGGGTCATCGGGCTCCAGCGAGCTCTTGCCCATAAAGTCGGCCAGATCATTGCCCGCGGTAAAGCAGTCGTGCTGCCCCTGCAACAGCAGGACATGCACCTCCTCATCGACCGCCGCCTCTCGCAGCGCTGCCACCAGTTGCCGGTACAGTTCGGTATTGAGGGCGTTGCGCTTGTCGGGGCGATGGAGGGTCAGGGTGAGCAAGCCATCCTGCCGCTCGGCAATGAGAATGGGGGCCATGTCTAAATCCTTGTTATTGAAAGGTGCACAAAAGGTTTCTGCTGGGGTAACCTTGCTGCCGTTTAACAACATCATAAAAGGATTTCAACCATGTTTAAACGTGCGTTTTATTCTCTGCTGGTGCTCGGTATGACGGCTCCCGCGCTGGCCAAGGTCGAGGCCGTCGACGGCTATGTGCGCCTGCTGCCGCCGGGCACCCCCAACACTGCCGCCTTTATGGTGCTCAAGAATGACGCCGACCAGCCGGTCAAGCTGGTGGCAGCGGCTTCTGCTGCGGCCGGGCGTGCCGAGCTGCACACTCATCTGCACGAAAATGGTGTGATGAAGATGCGTCAGGTCGAGAATATCGAGATCCCGGCCAAGGGCGAGGCGGTGCTGAAACCGGGCAGCCTGCACATCATGCTGTTCGAGGTGGGTACGCTCTCCGAGCAGACTCCTTTCCCGCTCACCCTCACCATGGACGATGGTCAGAAGCTGGAGCTGTCACTGCCGGTGAAGCCGATTGAGCCGATGGCAGAGATGAAGCATATGAAGCACTGACATTTGTCGTCGTTTGTTCAGGATTGACGCTGGGTATTTTGGCTGCACCGAGTAAAATAGTGCTCTTTTCCATGTATGCAAGAGGAAGTGACGTAATGAAAAAGACGCTGATTGCCGGTTTTGTGCTGGCTCTGTGCAGCCAGAGTGCCATGGCCGCTGACGACTGGCGTTTTGCCGCCGGTGCCGACGTATGGGCAGCCAAGGGCAGTGGTCAGGCTTATGGCACCAGTGCCGATGGCAGCTATGACGACAGCTACAACTGGAACGGCTATCTGCAACTGGAGCACGGCATCATCCTCCTGCCGAACGCCAAGTTTGAAGTCTCCGATTTCAGCACCTCCGGCGGCAACTTCAAGAACGACCTGACCGCCTACGATCTGAGCCTCTACTACCGTCTGTTCAACAACGATCTGTTCAAGATCGATCTGGGTATGACCGGTCGTCACTACGATGGCGAGCAGGTCTATGTCGGTCGCAAGGGCTATAACGAAGATACCCTGATGGCTTATGCCGGCAGCGAAGTGAAGATCCCGGGCACCGGCATCGCCTTCTTCGGTGATCTGCGCACTCACGATGCGGACAACTATGACTACCGTCTGGGCGGTTCCTACAAGTTCTCCTCCATGCCGATCAAGCTGCGTGCCGGCTGGCGTGAAGCCAAGGTCGACTTCGACAACGTTGACCAGCGTATCGATGGCTGGTTCATGGGCGGCGAATTCACTTTCTAATCTGACCGTCAACTGACGAAGAGGAGCGATAATGGGCCACATCATAGTGACAGGTGCCGGTTCTGGTCTGGGTCGGGCGCTGACCATAGGTCTGGTTGAGCGGGGCCACCAGGTCTCCATGATGGGGCGCCGTTATCAGCGACTGCAGGAGCAGGAGCAACTGCTCGGCAGCGCGGTGATCGGCATCGCCGCCGATCTGGCGCACCATGAAGAGGTCGATGTCGCCTTCGCCGCTGCGGTGGAGTGGGGCGGGCTGCCCGACATGGTGATCCACTGCGCCGGGGTGGGTGAGTTTGGCCCGGTCGGTGTCTATACTGCCGAGCAGATCCGCCGGGTGGTGGAGAGCAACCTTATCTCCACCATTCTGGTGGCCCAGCAGACGGTGCGGCTTATCGGCGACAAGGGCGGAGTGCTGGCCAATGTGCTCTCCTCCGCCGCGCAGGTGGGCAAGGCCAACGAGAGCCTCTACTGCGCCTCCAAATGGGGGATGCGCGGCTTTCTCGAATCCTTGCGCGCCGAGCTGAAAGGCTCGCCACTGCGGCTGGTCAACCTCTACCCGAGCGGGATCCGCAGCGAATTCTGGGACAACTCGGATCACGTGGACCCGAGTGGCTTCATGACTCCGGAAGATGCGGCGGCCTATATGCTCGACGCACTGGAAGCCAGAAGCAGCTGCCACGTGACCGATCTCTTTATCGGTCGCAACGAGTAGGCTCCTTGCGGCAATCCTCTTTGCTTTAGAAGAGAAGACAAACAAAAAGCGCGCCATTGGGCGCGCTTTTTTATATCGGGAAGAGGGTGGGCTTAGCGGCCCAGCTTGGCCTTGATCATGGCGACGATATCGCTGATGGCCACTTCCTGCTTCTCGCCGGTGCGGCGGCACTTGTACTCGACCACGCCGTTATCCATGCCGCGATCGCCGATGACGATGGCGTGCGGGATGCCCAGCAGCTCCATGTCGGCGAACATCACGCCCGGGCGCTCTTTACGGTCGTCGAACAGCACGTCCACACCGGCCGCTTTCAGCTCGGCGTAGAACTGCTGTGCCTGCTCGGCTACGCGCTCGGATTTGTGCATGTTCATCGGCACGATGGCCACTTCGAACGGAGCGATGGCGTCCGGCCAGATGATGCCGTACTGGTCGTTGTTCTGCTCGATGGCGGCGGCCACCAGACGGGAAACCCCGATACCGTAGCAACCCATCTCCATGGTGACGGACTTGCCAGCTTCGTTCAGCACGCTTGCCTTCATTGCTTCGGAGTACTTGGTACCCAGCTGGAAGATGTGGCCCACTTCGATACCGCGCTTGAGCAGCAGCTTGCCCTGGCCGCACGGGCTCGGGTCGCCTTCCACCACGTTGCGCAGGTCGGCAACTTCGTAAGCGGTGATGTCGCGATCCCAGTTGGCACCGGTCAGGTGGAAGCCGGTTTCGTTGGCGCCGCAGACGAAGTCCGCCAGATGGGCAGCGCTGCGATCGACGATGATGCGACCGGCAAAGCCGACCGGGCCGATGGAGCCTGCGTCGCAACCGGCGGCAGCTTTGATCTGCTCGTCGTTGGCGAAGGTCAGCGGGTTAGCCACGCCAGCCAGTTTCTCTGCCTTGATTTCGTTCAGCTCGTGGTCGCCACGCAGTACCAGCGCAATAACGGCCTGCTTGCCGTGCTCATCTTCCTCTGCCAGTACCAGCAGGGTTTTGGCGATGGCGGTCGGTGCCACGTTCAGGAAGGCAGCCACTTCGTCGATGGTGTGAACATTCGGGGTGGCAACCTTGGTCAGGGCTGCGGTGGCGGCAGGGCGCTCACCAGCCGGTGCCAGTGCTTCGGCCATCTCGATGTTGGCGGCGTAATCGGAGCTGTCGGAGAAGGCGATCAAGTCTTCACCGCTCTCGGCCAGCACCTGGAATTCGTGGGAACCGGTACCACCGATGGAGCCGGTATCGGCCTGCACCGGACGGAAGTTCAGACCCATGCGGGTGAACGCCTTGCAGTAGGCGGCGTGCATCTTCTCGTAGGTATCGACCAGAGACTCTTTGTCGATGTGGAAGGAGTAGGCATCCTTCATCAGGAATTCGCGGCCACGCATCACGCCGAAACGGGGGCGCACTTCGTCGCGGAACTTGGTCTGGATCTGGTAGAGGTTGAGTGGTAGCTGCTTGTAGCTGTTCACTTCGTAACGTACCAGCGCAGTGATCACCTCTTCGTGGGTCGGGCCCAGCACGAAGGGACGGTTGTGACGGTCGGTCAGACGGCACAGCTCGGGACCGTAGTCATCCCAGCGGCCTGACTCCTGCCACAGCTCGGCGGGTTGTACCACCGGCATGGAGACTTCGACGGCACCAGCATTGTTCATCTCTTCGCGAACAATGTTCTCGATTTTCTTCAGTACCCGCAGACCGGTTGGCAACCAGGCATACATGCCGGAGGCCAGTTTACGGATCATCCCGGCGCGCAGCATCAGCTGGTGGCTGACAACTTCAGCGTCGGAGGGGGTTTCCTTGAGAGTGGAAAGCAGATATTGGCTGGTACGCATCGCGGTAGACCTTAGCTAGAACGGGCGCGGGGCCCAGGATAATTTCAAGGGCGGAATTTTAACAGGCTGGGCGTTATGGCCCAAGGGCTAAATTTGCCGCAACCCGAAAGGTGGCCACGCCCGGCAGATGACCAGGGGCAATGACCATTGCAACAAGCAGGCTTTTTATGCCTGCAATTTGGCCGGATCTCCGCTAAACTCTGCCACCTTTTCTCGATGGGCATGGCTCTGCCGCGTTCATCCCCCCCCCCATTTTTAGTACTTTTGGAGCCGCTCATGCCGTTAGTGGGACATCAACACCAGATCGAGATCCTGGAACTGACCGACAAAGGAGATGGCAAAGGACGCCTGTTCGATCGCCCCCTGTTTGTCGAAGGTCTGCTGCCCGGTGAGCAGGCGCTGGTGGAGCTGACCGAGGTCAAGCCGAACTATCTGCACGGCAAGGTTGCCGAGCTGCTCCAGCCCTCTGCAGATCGGGTTGCCGATTTCTGCCCCAACACCGAGTGTGGTGGCTGTCAGGTACGTCCGCTGGCCTATCCGGCCCAGCTCAAGCTCAAGCAGGCACTGGTGCAAAGCGCACTGGAGCAGGTCGGGCTGGGTGACACGCCGGTCAAGGATATCCTTGGCATGGAGAGCCCGTTCGCCTATCGCAACAAGGCGCAATATGCGGTGCGTGGCTGTGACGCCGGTGCCGAGATCGGTTTTTATCGCAAGCACTCCCACGATCTCATCACCGCCGATGACTGTGCGGTGCAGGATCCGCTGCACGTGGAGCTGAACGCCCGGGTACGCAACTGGATGCGCGCGCATGACATCGCTGCCTATGACGAAGTGAACCACAGCGGCTGCGTGCGCAACCTGATGACCCGCAAGGGCTTCAAGAGCGGCGAGCTGATGGTGGTGCTGGTCACTTTGGGTGAGGAGCTACCGTTCGAAGCCGAACTGTTGGCAGCCCTGAGCGATCTGCCGGTCACAACCTTGGTGCAGAACATCAACGATGAGCGCACCAACCGCATTCTGGGCGCCACCAACCGGGTGCTGCTCGGCGAAGGGGTGATCCGCGACAAGATCCATGAGCTCGAGTTCGAGATCTCGCCGCTCTCCTTCTTCCAGAACAACCCGACCCAGACCGATGTGCTCTACTCCAGCGCCCTCGAGTATGCCGAGCTGACCGGCAACGAGACGGTGTTCGACATCTATTGCGGTATCGGTACCATCTCCCTGTTCCTGGCTGGCAAGGCCGCCAAGGTCGTCGGGATCGAGTCGGTGGAGAGCGCCATCAGCGATGCCCGCCGCAACGCTGCCCTCAACGGCATCGAGCACACCGAATTCCACGTTGGCAAGGCGGAGCAGCTGATGCCCGAGCTGCACGCCCAGGGCGTGACCGCTGATGTGGTGGTGATGGATCCGCCCCGCAAAGGCTGTGACAAAGCGGTGCTGCAGACCCTGGTCGCCATGGCGCCCCGTCGTCTGGTCTATGTCTCCTGCAACCCGCAGACCCTGGCCCGCGACCTTGCCTGGCTGGTCAAGCAGGACTTCGTGCTGGACGAAGTGCAACCGGTCGATATGTTCCCGCACTCCATGCATGTGGAAGCGGTTGCCCGCCTGAGCCTGCCTGCCAAGGCATAAGTCGCCCCCGACTCTTGCCCATAAAAAAACGACGCCAGCTGGCGTCGTTTTTTTATCTCTGCAATCGGCGGATGGGCGATTAGCTGGCGCTCTGGCGCACCTCGGCGGCGATCTGGTCGAGCAGCAGTTGCCAGCCCTGACCCAGTTCGTTCACCAGTGCGTTGTAGCCATCGGCTGGCAGTACCCGCTCCTGACGGAAGGGGGCATCGCGCAGCACGGTGCCATCTTCCGCCAGCAGGCGCCAGCGGCCGCTCAGCACGGCGCTGCCGTCATGACGGCCCTGAAAGCGCTCCACCAGAATGGTCAGCACAGGCCCCTTGCGGGCGCCATCCTGCCGTACCACCCAGCCCGGCAGGCGGGTGGAGAGGCCATTGAGGGTGAGCTGGTTGAGCTGATCGTCCAGCGCACCGGCCCAGCGATGGTACTCGGTGAAGTGGAGCTCTTGCCCTTCCAGCTGATAGACCAGACTGATCCGGTCGAGCTGGCTGGCCAGCGCCACCGGGCGCAGCACCAGTTGGTGCTGCGGTTGGGCCGGGGCCGTTACGGGTTGCTGGTTGTCGGCATCGAGCGAGTAGTAGTGCAGGCTTGGCTGGCTGCTGCAACCCGCCAGCAGGCCCAGCAGGGCCAGCGTCAGGATCTCTTTTTTCATTGTTTGCCTCGCTTGGGCTCAGGGTCCGATGGATGCGCGCGATCGAAGATCAGCGAGCTGGGCTGCTCGTTGAGGGAGTGCACCAGCGGCTGCAGTTCGCGCATCAACTGATTGAGGGTCTGCACCGACTGGCGCAGGTCCTGATTGGTCTGCGACTGGGCATCATAGGCCTGCAAGGTCTCCTGCAACTGCTTGAGGCTCTCGTTGAGCGAGGCCGGCAGCTGCTGGGTGGAATCCTTGGCAGTGAGCTTGTTCAGGTTGGCGCTGACTGCACTGATGTTCTTCAGGGTGCCATCCAGGGTGGTGAGTGACCCGTTGACCTTGGTCAGGGTGGTCGCCATGTCCATGTCGACAAACTTGTCGAGGATGAGGTTCACCTTGCGCTCGATCTGATCCAGCCCGCCCTGCACGGTGGGGAAGACCTGATAACCGGCCAGCTTGGCCTGTTCGAAACGTGGCGCGTCCGGATAGAAGTTGAGGTCGATGATCTTGCCGCCGGTCAGCAGGCTCGAGGTCTTGAGGCTGGCACGCAACCCCTCCTTGAACTGTTTGCCGAACAGGGCACGCCACTGATCCTTCTCCGCCTTGGCATAGCGGTGGGAGAGGCGCTGCACCTCGATGCGGGCCAGCACCGGGATCTGGCGGCTCTTGAAGATCTGCACGCCCTTGTCCTCGATGAGGTAGGGGGCGGAGATGACGGTACCGACCCGAATGCCGCGATACTGCACTGCCGCGCCCGGGTGCAGGCCACCCACGTTGTCATCGAACAGGAAGACGTAGTCGATGAACTGATCCAGACTACCGGCCAGCACGCTCGCCTCATCCTGGAACAGGGTGAACCCTTCCATCTGTTTGACCGGTTCGCCAGGCGCCCAGCCGGGTGGCAGACCCATGGTGATGCCGCCATCGATCAGGCTCTCCAGCGAATCCATCTTCACCTTCATCCCCTCGCTGCTCATGGAGACCTCGAAGCCCGGGGTCATCCAGAAGCGGGAGTTGCTGCTCACCAGAATGTCATAAGGAGCGTGGATGAAGATTTGATACTGCATCTCGCTCTTTTCCGGCAGGAACTTCGCCTCTTCCACCTGACCTATGGTGAAGCCCTGATAGTTGATGGGTGAGCCTTCCCCCAGCGCGCGGGTGTCGCGACTGCTGAGGGTGAGGCGCAGCCCCTTGGCATCGAGGGAGGCGAGCGGCGGTTTGTCGAGCATGGCGTATTCGTCCCGCGCCCGACCTTTCTTGCCGGGGGCGAGCTCGATATAGGCGCCGGAGAGCAGGGTGCTTAGACCCGATACCCCTTCACGGCCCACTCTGGGCTTGACCACCCAGAACTGGCTGTCACCGCGCAGCATGCCGGAGGCGGCATTGGTCAGCCGTCCTTTCAGCACCGCATGGCTGTAGTCATCGCTCAGCTCGACGGCCTCGATGCGGCCGACATCCACTTCGCGGGAGCGGATCACCGTCTTGCCGGCGACTATGCCCTCGGCAGTGGCGACTGTCAGGGTGAAACTGGGGCCCTGGGAGTACCAGTGCTGGAACAGCATCCAGAGACCGATGAACAGCGCCAGCAGGGGCACCATCCAGATTGCGGCGGCAGAGCTCAGAAAGTCAGAGCCCGGTTTCCACCTTTTTTTACGCTCACTCACGTTCGCGTTCTCCTTGTTGTAAATCCCAGATCAGGCGGGAGTCGAAACTCATGGCGGCGACCATGGTGATCAGCACCACACCAGCAAATGCGACGGCCGCAGGGCCGGGGTAGATAGTCATCAGATTGTCGAGCCGGATCAGGCCCGCCAGAATGGCCACCACGAAGACGTCGATCATCGACCAGCGTCCGACAAATTCGGTCATGCGATAGAGTTTGAGCTTGCCGAGGGGGGAGGTGACATTGCCGCGCTGCACCATATAGCAAAGCCAGAATAGCGCCAGTATTTTCACCAGCGGCACCACCACGCTGGCGAAAAAGATCACCGCAGCTATGGGGTAGGAGCCCATGGCCCAGAGCAGCACCACACCGCCGAGGATGGTGGAGGGGCTGTCATCACCGAGAAACACTGTATCCATGATGGGATAGACGTTGGCCGGAATGTAGAGAATGGCGGAGGTAAACAGCAGCGCCCAGGTGCGGTTCAGGCCGCCCGGCTTGCGCGCATGCAGCTTGCCCCCGCAGCGGGAGCAGCTGTGGCTACCCACCTCGCTCAGGGCGCCACAGATATGGCAGCCCACCAGACCTGATTCCAGCGCGCCCGCTTCCGGGTCGATCTCCCGCGCCTCGGTCGGGCCGAACAGCCGCTGCCACAGCCACATCTGATCCAGCGAGGAGATCATCTTGATGAGCAGCACCGTGTAGCCGACGAAAGCCCAGAATGACAGCCCCATCTTGATGTCGGCCATCCCCATCAGCTTGACCAGCGAGATGAGCACCCCCACCAGAAAGACATCCACCATCAGCCAGGGTTTGATCCGGCAGAGCAGACGGCCGAGGGAGCGCAGGGCATTGCTGTGCAGATCTTTATCGATCCGCCACAGCACCAGCATGATGGAGCCCATATAAACCAGTGGCAGGCCGATCAGGGTCAGGCTCAGTACCGCGCCGAGAAACAGATAGCCCTCATCCACCAGGGTGGTGATGCTCTGCAAAAAGGTCATCTCCTGGCCCACCCCTTTGGCCGAGAAGGACATAAAGGTAAAGGCATTGGCGAGCACGAACATGATAAGTGCCGCGAACCCGTAGGAGATCGGCCGCAACTCCTGCTGTGGCAGGTGGCGACTCAGGGTGTGTCCGCAACGGGGGCAGCAGCTGGCCTGTCCCACCTCGAGCGGTGTGGCCGGTATCAGCAGGTCACACTCTTCGCAGGCAGTGGCATCATGGACATAGGTGGTGTGGTGTTGGTGTGAAACCGGATGCAAGATAAAACCCCAGATAAGGCCCATGGTGGAGCCAGAGCTGGCGATTATCGCAGTTGTGCTGGTCAGCGACCAGCCCCCGGAGGCCGCTATTGCTGGCGGGAGTGAGAATGACTTTGACAAGCCAGTGCCCATTTAGCACAATCAAACGCCACTTTTTTTCCGCGGGACAATAATTTATGACAACTGAATCCCCAAGCTACTCCACGATTGAGCAAGCCTTCTCCCTCGGGAACGGGCAAGATTCTGCCCTCAACTGGTTGCGCAAGAACCGCAGTCAGGTCGCTATTTTTCTGGTGAGCGGCATCAAGCTGGAAGGCACCATCAGCGGGTTCGACCAGTACAGCGTGCTGCTGACCGATGCTCATGGTAACCAGCAGCTGGTCTACAAGGCCAAGATCTCCACCATCGCCATGCACACCGGCCGTCCGCAGGTGAACATCCAGCGTGCTCGCAAGCCGCGTGTCTCCATGGCGCCGCGCCCCCACGGTGCGCCGGGTCGTTATGACGACAATCAGGGCGGCGGCAACAACGAGTAATCGTCTGCCCCGCACGCCCCGTTGACGCGCCCTGCGTCAGCGGCTGACGGAACCTGCTCTCATTTTTCATTCATGTCCCGTATGAGAGCCGGTTCCGGTTATCGCCCCTTGCAGGGCGATATTTTTTTCCGCACTACGCGGTTATGCCAACCGGTTGACCCTCTTTGACCATGCAGGTCTGCATACCCGCCGCCTCTCCGGCCTGTACCCCGATACCGGTATCTTCAAACACCAGACAGCCTGATGGCTCGACCCCCAGCTTGCTGGCGACCAGCAGGAAGGTGTCCGGATTGGGCTTGTGCAGCTCCACATCGTCTGCGGTGACCACCACGGAGAAATAGCGATCCAGCCCGGTGTTGCGCAGCACCGCTTCGGCGTTGACGCGGGGCGAGCCGGTGCCAATCCCCATCGGGATGACGCCATGATAGCGCTCGACCAGCGCCTGCATGGCCGGAAAGACGGTCGCCTTGTGCAGGTTGGCCACATAGTGGGCGGTCTTGCAGCGGGTGACTTCGAGCGGATCGAGAGGGATCTGCTGCTCCTGTGCGACCAGCAGGGCTATCTTGCGGCTCGGCATGCCACCCAGTTCATAGAACCAGTCGGCATCGAAGCGAAAGCCAAACTCACGGGCGGTATGTTCCCAGGCGGCGAGGTGCAGCGGCATGGAGTCGACCAGGGTGCCATCAAGGTCAAAGACCAGGCCTTGGAATCCGGAAAGCGTCATGGTGCGGGTCAGTCTCTGAAAAAAGGGAGCCCATTCTAGCCAGTGGCTCCCCGCCTCGCCATCACCTAGCAGGTGAGAAACGCTTGCCCCCACATTTGCGCCTGAAAATAGACGGGGGTGAGTCTGGTCGGGTCGAGCTGGTATTTCGGTGCCAGCTGCTCCAGCAGGGCCCAGTTGCCCTGTTCGTAGGTCCTGACCAGCTGGAACAGGTGGAACAGCGGCCCTTCGTGCCGCTCGATGGCTCGTTTTACGTTGTTGGGCAGGTGGGCCTTCAGCGACTCCGATAGCAGGGAACCATCGAGTACCAGCCCTACCAGAAAAGCCCAGCTTGCTTCGCGTTTGTCTAGGGCGGTGAGGGCGATAAGTTCACAGAAGCGACCGCGAGCGATGGCCATCCGGGTAGAGGCCTCCGGCATATGCTGGCTTACCCGGGCCAGGCCGTTGATCAGCACAAACTTGCGGATCTCCTGCTCTCCCAGATAGGAGAGGGCGCGGGAAACCGAGGTGATGGGGGCGGCATGATCGAAGCCGGGGGCGTTGACATAGGTGAGTAGCTGGCCCGGGAGCAAGGCATCCTGCTCCAGCAGGCGGGCCACCTGGGCAAAGGAGAACTCCTCGTGGCAGATGAGCTGGAGGATCTGCTGCACAAGTGCCATGTCGGGCTGGGTGGCACGCTGATTGACCAGCTCGGGGCGGGCGAGAAAACCACCGGCAAAGAAGTCGACTCCGGCCTCTCGCAGCGGGAGAAAGTCTTCCCAGGTTTCGATATCGAGGGCCATCCGCTTGTGTTCGGTGGGCTGGCAGATCCCCTCTTCGCCCATCCAGAATACCAGCAGACGGCTGGCACCGAGCCAGCGTGGCTCACGGCTGACCCCGTGTACGGCAAGCCGGCGTCGACTGTCTCGCCACTGTTCCAGCACCGGAAAGGAAGCTGGTAGCCGTTCGCTGGAGGCTTCGACCAGCGGGATCGCATCCTGATCAAACAGCAGGGGGCGCTGTTCATCGAGCTGTTCGTGGGTGAAGGGCACCAGATATTGGCGCCCTTGTGCCAGCAGGCGGCAATGTTGTGCCAGCGAGGGCCACTCGTCCGGTGAGCCGAGCAGATAATCGATGCCGTAGGCCACCAGGGCCAGGCGGCGATTGAAGATGGGATAACGACGCAACAGCATGGGATCACCGATAGGCCAGAGTGCGCGCCCGTCCTTGAGACTTGGCGTGGTAGAGCGCCTGATCGGCCTGTTCGGTCAGACTCTGCCATGCCTCGTTCAGGGAGGGAACCAGATAGCTAAAGCCTATGCTAACCGTAATGAAATCAGCAACCCGCGAGGCGGGATGGGGCAGTTTTAATCGGGTTAGGCCATCATGGATCCTCTCGGCCAGTTGTTCGGCCTCACCGGGTTGGGGGGCGCAGAGCAGGATGACGAACTCTTCTCCGCCATAACGAGCCACCAGATTGGTAGAGCGTCGCTCGGCCTCCCGCAGTACTCGGGCTACCTGCTGCAGGCACTCATCCCCCTTGGTATGACCGAAGTGATCGTTATAGGCCTTGAAGTCGTCGACATCGATCATCAATACCGCCAGCGGATTTTGGGTGCGCCGTGCCCACTCCCATTCCCGTTGCATGGTGATGTCCCACTGGCGCCGATTGGCGATACCAGTCAGAGGGTCTTCCAGCGAGAGCAGGGAGAGGCGGTGATTGGCCTCCTCCAGTGCCCGATTGGTTTCGGCCAGTTGTATCGTGCGTTCGGCAACCCGCTCCTCCAGCTGGCGGTTGAGGGTTTCCAACTGCTCCTGGGTGCGCTGGCGGATCAGTAACTGTGACAGGATGGCGGCGTACTGTTTGAAAATCTCGCTCTGATAAGCCTTGAGTGGTCGGTGACAGAGCAGGTTGTCGGCGGCGATCCAGCCGATGGGAGTGGTGCCATCCCACAGCGAGACCATGGCGTTCCAGCCACGACCTACCTGCTGTTTCTCGTAGTAGAGGGGGGTATCTTCCAGCACCAGTACGTAGTCCTTACGCCTGAGTGCCTCCTGCACCGTGGGGTGCTCCGGAATGGGGCTGACAAAGTCATGTTCGTCTACCAGCTCTCCCTCTTCGCTGGTGCCCCAGGTGCCGCGCATGGTCTTGCCATCGGGTTCGATCAGGAAGATGGCGACCCGATCGAACTGCAGTTCCTTGCGGGCCAGAAGCACGGCGTCCCGCAGCAGATCGTTCTCGCTGCGGCTGCGGGAGAGGGTGACGCTGACCATGTGCAGCGCCTGCAACATGGTGAGAAAAGAGCCCTGCAGCGCCTGACTCTGCACCAGATCGGTCTGGGTATGGAGCCGCTGATCCCGCTCCTGATTGACCTGGCTGGATAGCAGGTGGTTGCTCAATTCGGCGGTCAGATAGTGGATCAGCAGCTGGATCCCCTGACGCTGGCGTGCAGAGAGGCGGTCGATACGGCGGTGGGTCTCCAGATAGATGACCCCTTCTAGGCTCATATGGCGTTTGAGGGGGAAGCAGGCGCGTAGTCGTTGCTGGGCTGGTTCGACATTCTCACCAGAGTCCGGCGGCTGGTAGATCTGCTCGATCACCAGTTGCCCCTTGTCCATCGCCTTGTCGAGCAGATGGTGGGGCAGGGTCAGTTGACCGAGATGGGCGAGATCAAGCGTAGTCAGCCCCTTATCGAGCTGAAAGCTGTAGAGCTGCGGTTCGGGGGCTTTCAGCCAGAGGTAGAGGCGTTCGGCATCGGTTTTTTCACGGATGGTGGCGAGGCTCACTTCGCATAACTGAGCGAAGTTGGTGAAGTGTTCCGGGTCCCATTCCTGCATACCAGCATCCCTTGGATTGTACCCAAGCGAGTATAAACATATTTCTCTTTGATTAATATGTCAGAAAGGAGAGGTGTCGCACATATTGGTTGCATTCCACGTTATGCGTGGAAACATTCACTGCTTTTACTGCCAACTGTGGCGAAAACTGTGCGTAGTGGTGCCACTTGTGGCAGCGTGTATGGCAGATGCGGGGCAAAAAAGAGCCCGCGCAATGGCGGGCTCTCGGGCAGATGAGATGACTCTGTGCGGCTTACTCAGCCTTGGGGGCTACGTCCGCAGGTGTGCTCTCGGCGACCGGGGCTTCCGGTGCCGGACCCGGTACCAGATCTACCGCCGGCTTGGCGATAAGGGAACGGGTCTCTTCCACCGCTTCGGTCAGCTTCACCTCGATGAGCTGGCCGAGCTCGTAGACCACCTCGGTCTTGTCCAGATAGACGCGACCATTGTCCCAGTTGCACTCCAGGCGATCCTTGTTGTCGAGGATATGACGGGCAGGCATGAAGACCACGGCGCCATTCTCCTGCAGACGCAGCTTGAGGCCAGCACGCATCACGTCGATGATCTCGGCGTTGAACACCTTGTCGGTGCCTGCATCGGCCTTCAGGTAGCGGACATAGAGCCAGTCACCGATGTCACGCTCCACCATGCGGTGCAGGCGGCGGCAGGCGGTCAGGTGCTCGGTGAGCTCGGTGCTCGGGCGCTCACCCGGGGTCTTGCCGGCGATGACGGCTTTGAGCAGACGATGGTTGACCATATCGCCGTATTTGCGGATCGGGGAGGTCCAAGTGGCGTAAGCATCCAGACCCAGACCGTAATGGGCGCCCGGTTCGGAGGACATCAGCGCATAGCTCTGGAAGCGGCGGATCTTGCCATCCAGCCAGCGGGTGTCGAGGTTGTCGATCCAGCGGCGCAGGGCGCAGAAGCCGGAGAGGCTGGCGATCTCGTCGCGCTCGAACGGGGCTTCGGCACTCTTCAGCAGGTCGATGGCGCCGTCGAGGGACTCTTCGTCAAAGCCGGTGTGAACGTTGAAGATGCCGTAACCGACGCTCTTGCCCAGCACGCGACCGGCGCAGATGTTGGCGGCGATCATCGACTCTTCTACCATGCGGTTGGCGATGCGGCGCGGCTCGACGTGGATAGCCAGCACTTCGCCATTCTCGCCCAGCTCGAAGTCGTAGTCGGGACGATCCGGGAATACCAGCGCATGCTCGGTGCGCCACTTGATGCGCGCTTCGGTCATCGCTTTCATCAGCGGCAGCTGGGCCAGCACACCTGCGTCGATGGCCAGCTCTTTGCCGTGCTCCGCCCAGTCGGAGACGTCGTCATAGTTGAGACGGGCGTGGGAGCAGATGCGGGCGGCGAAGAACTCAGTCTCTTCCAGTAGCAGACCATCTTCGGCGATGAGCAGACGGGCACACAGGGTGTTGCGCTCTTCGCCCTCTTTCAGGGAGCAGAGCTCGTCGGAGAGGGTGCGCGGGATCATCGGCACGTTGCGGCCCGGCATGTAGACGGTGAAGGCGCGCTGAGCGGCCTCTTTGTCCAGCTCGCTCCCTTCGGCCACATAGGCGGTCGGGTCAGCGATGGCAACCAGCAGCTCCCAGCCGTTGTCCAGCTTGGTGATAGCCAGCGCATCGTCCATGTCCTTGGTCTTGGCGCCGTCAATGGTGAAGAAGGGCACCTTGGTCAGGTCACGACGGGGCAGCTCCTCTTCTTCGATCACCTTCCACTCCGGCAAGTCAGCCGGCTCGACCTGGGCCAGGTTGTGGCGCGCCAGCACCACCCACCAGGGCACATTGTGATCTTCCTGGGCGGCAATCTTCTGGGTGATCTCGGCGGAGAAGTTGCCGTCGACCAGCGCATGGCGCTTGAGGATCGCGACCACCCAGTCCCCTTCCTTGAACTCTTTCTCATCCAGACCCTTCTTGACGCGGGCCTTGATGGCATCCTTGATCAGCGGGTGGTCAGCCACCACGTTGAGACGGTCGCGGAACATCTTGACCCGGGCCACGAAGCGGGTGATGGACTGCTCCAGCAGGGCATCCGGCTCGGCCACTTCCTTCTCTTTTTCGGTGCGGATCAGGGCGCTCACCCGGTCACCGTGCATCACCTTCTTCATGTAAGGAGGCGGCACGAAATAGCTGGTCTTCTCATCCACCTCCAGAAAGCCGAAGCCCCGATCGGAGGCACGGATCACACCCTCTTTCTTCGGGATGTTTTCGCGGATTTGTTGCTTGAGCTGGGCCAGCAGCGGATTGTCTTGGAACATAAATGGGGAACCTGAGTGGAGACCTGATGAAGAAACGCCCAGCACTATACGTTTTTAGCCCTGCAAAGCCAAGGTGAATGGCCTGATTAGCGTGGTTTCAGAGAGCTGCGGGCATAGTCGATGAGCCGTAAAGAGAGCTGTTTGTGTACCCCTTTTTCCAGTACCCAACGGTGCCAGTAGAGTCGCTCCGTCAGGATGCGCTCTGGGCTGAGGTTGACCAGTGAGCCACTCTCCAGTTGTCTCCTGATCTGTAATTCCGGGATAAGACAGTAGGCCACTCCCTGTTCGGCCATGGCGACAAAGGCCTCCGACGAATGAACCGTATGGCAGGGGTAGCCGCCAGGCTCCAGCCCGAACTGCTCCCTCATAAAGCTTACATGCATGTCATCTCGCTGATCGAACGCTACTGCCGGTGCCTTGGCCAGTGCTTCCCGGGTCAGACCGCGAGGAAAATGGCGAGCCACGAAGGCCGGGCTGGCGGTGAGCAGATAGTTCATCTCACCGAGCTCGTCGACACAGCAACCCGCCAGCGGTTGGGGGCTCAGGCTGACCGCGCCGAAGGCCTGCCCCTCGCGCACCTTGTCGAGGGTGCGGCACTCGTCATCCACCAGCAGGTTGAGTTCGATGGGATGCTGCTCAAGCAAGGGAGTAATCGAGGGCAGAAACCAGGTGGCCAGGCTGTCGGCATTGACGGCGATACTGATCCGGATGGGTGCTTGTGGTGTGGCGGGAGCCAGCTCACCAGCCAGTTCCAGCTCTAGCTGGTGGACCTGACGATAGTGTGCCAGCAGCTTCTGGCCGAGCGGGGTCGCTTGCAGCGGCTGGCTGCGGATGAGCAGCGGCTCGGCAAACTGCTGCTCCAGCTGCTTGATCCGCTGGGAGATGGCCGACTGGGTGATATGGAGCGACTTGGCCGCCCGCTCGAAGTTCTGTTCCTGCAGTACCGCATCCAACGCCCGCAGCAGTTTGTAGTCCAGCTCTTTCATCTTCCCTCCCTTGCGTTGCTTCTGGGCTGACTCTACGTCACTCGGCAGGGGACAACAATGAGTGGTGACAGGGCCGTTATGCTGTGATTTCTGACAGTAGTGATCAGGTTGTTGAGGGAGGATACTGCCCGCTGATCCGTGGGTTAGCCTGCGGGCTCATAGCGATCTGTTTATCCCGGGTCTGTTTTCCCGGGATTTTTTATGACTGCGCTGTCAGCGCCCTTGATGGTTGCTGCAGTAGAATGTGGCTGGTTTGATAGTGGCCCAGCAGAGGTTGGCCAACGGCACGGGCGAAACGTTCATCCAGATGGAAGCGGATCCCCACCCCGCGCACGGCCCCCAGATCCACCGTCTGGCGGTGACCGAGCCGCTCGATGGGCAGTCCGAGACGACGAAAGATGCGCTCTACCGGCAGGCTGACGACAGCGACCAGCTCCCGGATCCCGTGAGCATGGGCGAAGGCATAGACTTCGCGAAAGATAACGCAGGTGAGCTCGCTGACGCCATTGACCATCCGCGGAGCACGGCTGGCATCGATGGCTAGACGGGTCAGTTCCCAGACATCGGGGGTGCGTGGTGCACTTTCACCGGCAAGGGCGGTGGGGAAGATGGTGGGCAGCATATAGGCATCGGCACAGTTGAGCAGGCGAATACAGCCGCACAGCCCTTGTTTATCCTCGATCAGCACCCAATGGGTGTCTGGCGTATCAAAGCTGTCACGCTCGAGTCCCAGATGGGACTCTACATCCCAGCCGAGCCGGTCGGAAAAGACGCGATTTCGAAAGCGATAGAGTTCCTCCTCTACCTCATTTCGTGGATGCTCTCTCAATTTTCCTTTGAAAACCAACATTATGGGCCCTCTGTCTTGCTATTCGCCGTTATAATCACATGTCTGGCCAAGGGGGCTTTCATATGAAAAGAGACCAACTGCTTGAGTATCTCGAACATTTCACTTCGGTGACGGATGGCAACCGTCTGGCCGAGCTGATCGGTCACTTCACGCTCGGTATGGGCTACGACTACTACCGCTTCGCGCTGATCCTGCCGATGTCGATGCAAAGACCCAAGGTGGTGCTGTTCAATCACTGCCCTGACTCCTGGGTGCAGGCCTACACCGAAAACAACATGCTGGCATGTGATCCGGTGATCCAGCTGGCGCGCAAGCAGACTCTGCCCATCTACTGGAATCGCCTCGATGAGCGAGCCAGTTTTCTGCAAGAGGGAAGCATGGATGTGATGGGGCTGGCAGCCGAGTTCGGGCTACGCAATGGCATCTCCTTCCCCCTGCACGGTGCAGCCGGGGAGAACGGGATCCTCTCCTTTATCACGTCCGAGCGGGCCTCGAGCGATCTGCTGCTGGAGTCGTCGCCGATCCTCTCATGGATGTCGAACTACATCTTCGATGCCGCAATCCGGGTGGTGCGTTTCAGCATGATGGACAGTGCGGGCAAAGAGCCCCTGACCGAGCGCGAAACCGAGTGTCTGTTTTGGGCCAGCGAAGGAAAGACCTCCTGCGAGATAGCCTGCATCCTCGGCATCACGGAGCGCACGGTCAATTACCACCTCAATCAGGTCACCCGCAAAACCGGCTCCATGAACCGCTACCAGGCCATTGCCAAGGGGGTGGGGACCGGCTTGCTGTTGCCCAATCTGGAGCAGGTGGTGGTCACCAATTTTCCCCGAGTGTTGCAGTAGTCCGAGTCTCACATGCCACAGATTCTCCTGCTGCTGTATGAGGGTCACAATTGTCAGATCCGGTAATTGACAAGGGATTGAATAGAAAAGCTTCATCATTAGCAAAATGAATGAACCAGTAAATCAATGAATTTCTAAGAGGGAACAGGGCTCGCTATAGTGCCGTTCATTCATCACTTCGAACGGAACTTTCCATGCTGCTGACCACGACCCTGCAAGGCTTCACCATAGGTCTTGCCATGATCATCCCCATTGGCGCCCAGAATGCCTTTGTGCTGAGCAGAGGCATCCATCGCAATCACCATCTGCTGAGCGCCACACTCTGCAGTTTCTGCGACCTCATTCTGATCGCTATAGGGGTATTTGGCGGAGCCAATCTGCTGGCTGCCAGCCCGATTGGCATGATGCTGCTTACCTGGGGCGGCGTGCTGTTTCTCGGCTGGTTTGGGGTTCGCTCCCTGCGCAGCGCCTGGCATGGACAGGAGGGCGGACTGGCCGACTCTTCGCAACGGATGAGAGCCAGAAGCGTACTGGCCATGACGCTAGGGGTCACCCTGCTCAATCCCCATGTCTATCTCGATACCCTGATGCTGCTCGGCTCCCTTGGCAGTCAGGTGAGCGAGTCCCTGCGTCCGGCCTTTGCTGCGGGGGCCATGCTGGCCTCGCTGGTGTGGTTTTACTCGCTTGCGCTGGGAGCGGCCGCATTGGCGCCCTGGCTAGCGCGAGGAGGGGTGCAGCGGGGGATCGATCTGCTGGTCGGCATCATCATGCTGAGTCTGGCTATTCAACTGGCCATAGGAAGTTGAGGAAGTTAAGGCGGCAGGAATGAGCGACCGGTAACAAAAAGATGCCACTCGCAGGGAGTGGCATCTTCGCTATTGGAGGGGGTCAGACTCGGAACTGGGAGAGCAGGCGCTGTTGCAGCAGGCTGGCTTGATGGAGCGAGGAGGCGAGCTGCAGGCACTCCTGCGCCTCCTGTTCGCCGGTTCTGGCTTGCAGACTGATGCCGGAGACCTTGTCAGAGGAGTGGCTCAGGGTGTGTGACAGTTGACCTGTGGCTACGGCCACCTGCTGCACCATGTCGGCCAGCTGGTCGATGGCGCCTTCCACCTTGAACAGGATCTGCTTGGTGTTCTCGGAGTCTTGCATGCCGGACTCCACCGTCTTGAGGTTGCGCTGCATCATCAGGTAGGCGCTCTCGGTCTGCTGCTGGATGCTGCTGATCACCTGGCTGATCTCGGCGCTTGATATCGCCGTGCGATTGGCCAGGGTGCGCACCTCGTCCGCGACCACAGCAAAGCCACGTCCCATCTCCCCCGCGCGGGCTGCTTCGATAGCCGCATTGAGGGCCAGCAGGTTGGTCTGCTCCGAGATTTCGCTGATGGTGGAGATGATCTGGCCGATCTGGCCCGCCTGCTCCTTGAGGGCGTTGATGGCGATGGCGCACTCGCCCACCTCCTGCACCACCCGCAGCATGCCCGCACTGGCAGAGGCGACATATTGGCTACTTTCGGTGGTTAGCTGGCGCACCTCGTTGGCATTGTGGGCCGCCATGCTGCAGTTGTCAGAAATACCGGTAGCGACTTGTACCATTTGTTCACTGTCCTGATGCAGGGCCAGCGCATGTTCGGCGGTCTGGCGGCTGCTCTGGCTGATCGCCTCCACCCGGTTGACCGAGGTGTGAACGTGTTCGCTGATGTGCCGGTTGTTGTCCATGGTGGAGCTGATCATCTTCTGCAATTTCTCGATGAAGCGATCCACGCTGTTGGCCAGCGAGCCTATCTCGTCATCCCGCTGCAGGTTGATGCGGGCGTTGAGATCCCCCTCGCCGGCGGCGATATCCTGCATCCGTTTGTCCACTTGCAGCAGCGGGGTGACCAGCTTGCGGGTCAGCCAGAAGCCACAGAGGGTGACCATGATCAGGCTAAGCAACAGGCCTCCCAGCAGCAGGGTGCGGGTTTGGCTGATGATGCCGTTGAGCTGGACTACCTGATCCTCGACGGTGGCATCACCGCTCGCCTCGATGGCAACCAGTTGTTGCTGTAGCTGGTCGGCACTGGCCTCATAGAGAGCCTGCTGGGCCTGATAGCTGCCGAGCGCCTCGATCCACTGCCCCATCAGCTGCTGATGTCGGGCCAACAGGGTGCGATACTGTGTCGCCAGCGGCTTGCCGGCAAATTCGCCGGTTCCCTCGATATCGAACAGCCCGGTACCGAGCATGCTGTCGATCGCTTCGTGATAGAAATCGGTCGCCTCTTTCAGCTCGACCTTGATCGCCTCCGTTACCCCTTGTCTGCGCATCTTCTCCAGCGCATAGAGCTGGCGCAAAAAGCCGATATTGGACTCCATTCCCCCGTCGGCCGCTTCCCAGCGGGTGGAGAGGCCGCTGTTCCAGCTGATGGTCTGGTCGGGGGCCTGGGTCAGCACCTCTACCGCCCCATCGCCAATCACCTCCAGCTGGGTCGAGAGTCGTGCCATCAGCTCGGCGTTGTGATGCAGCGCCTCATCAACCTCGGTATAGGCGTGATAGAGCGTCAACAGCTTCTCTTGTTGTTGTTGATAGGCCAGCTTCTGCTGCTCCATGGTGGCCAGGACTGCGCCATCAATGAGCTGACCCTGGCTGACCCGGGCCAGCGCATCATCGGTCGCCGCCTTGGCGGCATCAAGCTCGGTGCGATTGAGCGGGGTGCCGTTTTGCATCTTCTGAATCTGTAACTGTTGATTGCCCAGTTCGATGGAGCCTTCCATGGCGCCATCGGCGGTCTGCCAGGCGCTTCCCAACACATAGGTGAGCAGGCCGGCCAGCCGCTGGCTGCCATACCAGCCCACGACCCCCATCCCCAGCGTGCAGCCGAGCAAGATGGCAAGACCCAGATTGGCGGTGGTAACAATTTTCATATGATGGCCTTCCTTGGTATCTGCATTGGCATCAATTTCGGTTCCGAACGGATTTAGTGTAGTGGCTCATGCCCAGTCGGAGTCCGGTACGGTGCAGAAACATCCCGTACACGCAGGCTGAACCAGATCAAGCATGGTGGCCAATTTGCGAAAAAGCTTCTCCGGATACCAGGGGGTTGCTGCCCTATGCTGGATACTTATCCAGTTATTCTTTATGCTATGAGCCAATTTGCGAATAGTTGTATTGGTGAGGAGAGAGCCGTGATTGGTCGCTTGAGAGGCATTGTCATTGAGAAGCAGCCCCCCGAGGTCTTGCTGGAAGTAGGCGGGGTTGGTTACGAGGTTCATATGCCGATGAGCTGCTTCTATGATTTGCCGGAGATCGGCAAGGAGGCGACCATCCACACTCACTTCGTGGTGCGGGAAGATGCCCAGTTGCTCTATGGTTTTAACCACAAACAGGAGCGGGCGCTGTTCCGCGAGCTGATCAAGACCAACGGAGTCGGCCCCAAGCTGGCGCTGGCTATTCTCTCCGGCATGACAGCTACCCAATTCGTGCTGAGTGTCGAACGTGAAGAGATAAGCTCTTTGGTCAAACTGCCGGGAGTCGGCAAGAAGACCGCCGAGCGTCTGGTGGTGGAGATGAAGGATCGCCTCAAGGGCTGGGTCAGTCACGACCTCTTCTCCCCGGCCATGGTCACCCTGCCAGCCAGTGAGCCAGAATTGCGGGCACCGGATGTGACCGAAGAGGCGGCCAGTGCGCTGGTGGCCCTCGGTTACAAGCCGCAGCAGGCGAGCCAGATTGTCAGCAAGATCGCCAAAGAGGGGATGTCGGTGGAAGATATCATCCGTGAATCCCTGCGTAGCCTGGTATGAGGTAGTTGATGATTGAAGCAGACCGCCTCATTTCGGCCAGTGCTGCCCGTGAGGATGACATTATTGACCGGGCTATCCGCCCCAAGAAGCTGGCTGACTACACCGGTCAGGATACCGTCTGCGAACAGATGGAGATCTTTATCGAAGCGGCCCGTCAGCGGGGAGAAGCGCTCGATCACCTGCTGATCTTCGGTCCGCCGGGTCTGGGCAAGACCACCCTCGCCAACATCGTCGCCAACGAGATGGGGGTCAATATCAAGACCACCTCCGGCCCGGTGCTGGAGAAAGCGGGGGATCTGGCGGCGCTGCTCACCAACCTCGAACCGAACGATGTGCTGTTCATCGACGAGATCCATCGCCTCAGCCCGGTGGTGGAGGAGGTGCTCTATCCGGCGATGGAGGATTACCAGCTCGACATCATGATCGGGGAGGGGCCAGCGGCTCGTTCCATCAAGCTGGATCTGCCTCCCTTCACTCTGATTGGCGCCACCACCCGGGCTGGTTCACTCACCAGCCCGCTGCGGGATCGCTTCGGTATCGTCCAGCGGTTGGAGTTCTACAACGTCAAGGATCTGACCGATATCGTCTCCCGCAGTGCCCGTTGTCTGGGGCTAGATATGACGGAAGATGGTGCCATTGAGGTCGCTCGTCGCTCTCGTGGTACGCCGCGGATTGCTAACCGTTTGTTAAGACGAGTGCGTGACTTCGCCCAGGTCAAATCCGATGGCCGGATCGATGGCCCCATCGCGGCCCGCGCCATGGACATGCTGGATGTCGATAACGAAGGTTTTGACTTCATGGACCGCAAGTTATTGTTGGCTGTGATAGACAAGTTTATGGGGGGCCCTGTGGGTCTCGATAATCTGGCCGCCGCGATCGGGGAGGAGAAAGATACTATCGAAGATGTGCTGGAGCCTTATCTGATCCAGCAAGGGTATCTGCAACGTACACCCAGAGGACGGATTGCGACCACACGAGCCTACGCTCATTTCGGTCTTCAGCGACCAGATGAGAAGTAAAAATAGTCGTTTGAACATGAAACCGCCGTCAAAGGCGGTTTTTTGTTATCCGGGCAAAAAAAAGCCCACGGCGGATGCGGTGGGCAAAGACAATTCAGGATGGATGTTCACAGACAGTGAGTGCGTCTGGACACAGACCGGAAAATAAACAGGTGAGCCGTCGCGAGCTCTCAGAGTCGGTTCAGTTGATAGAGCTGAACAAAGGAAAGCTTGTAGTAACGGATGGTTTTAGCAACAAACTTTTTCATCTTCGATTCCAATAGACAGGTTCAAATTGATGGTCGAATACGTACCGTGAACCCGGATTAACCGGCCTGTATCCAAGGGTATGCCCTCACTGCGAGGCGCATTGTAGGAGCTCGTATCGGCCCGGGCAAACAAGAAAAATTGCAACCTTCAAATTAGTTTATCTAATGTAGTGATTGATGAAATTGGTTCGCATGAGTATGCATTGTTTGTAGTTTTAAATTGAGTTTTCGAATCAGTTCGCCTGACCTGGATAACATGGAAAAAGGCGCGTCATCGACATTTTTCAAATTAAATGGGGTGGCCGGATGTTAAATTCTTAAATTGATTTAAATCAATATTTTACGCATTGTCATCTTTTGTGATCTGGCTCGCTTCAATAATCGTGAAATAGATTAAACATGGCTTTGAAAGCCATGTATGGCGGGTCCTTTTACATTGATTTCAATCAAATAAAGGTGATATAAAAACCCGGTCATAATGAGCGAGAATAAATTGAAGCTTATTGTTTTTTAATTGTTAAACATTAGCTTTGTTTGTGTTTTCGCGTTGCCTTGTTGTTAATATTGGTGGTTACTGAAAGTGTTTTGTTGTGATCCGTCTCAACGGGGCCCATTCGATAACCCCCAACGGAAGCTTTGTGCTTAAAACTTAAAATAGCCGTGCCAATAATCGGTGAGGAAACATCATGATTGCTGAGCATGTGGTAGACCTATCGCGGTTCCAGTTCGCTGCGACGGCCCTTTATCACTTTTTGTTTGTACCCCTGACGCTGGGAATGGCCTTTCTCCTGGCGATCATGGAATCCGTCTATGTGATGACCAACAACACCATCTACCGGGACATGACCAAATTCTGGGGTAAGTTGTTTGGTATCAACTTTGCCCTGGGGGTCACCACAGGTCTGGCCATGGAGTTCCAGTTCGGGACGAACTGGGCGTACTACTCCCATTATGTCGGCGATATCTTCGGGGCCCCGCTGGCTATCGAAGGGCTGATGGCCTTCTTCCTGGAGTCCACCTTCGTCGGTATGTTCTTCTTTGGTTGGGATCGTCTGAGCAAGCATCAGCATCTGGCTGCCACCTGGTTGATGGCGCTGGGTACCAACCTCTCCGCCCTCTGGATCCTGGTCGCCAACGGCTGGATGCAGAACCCGGTCGGTGCCGAGTTCAACTTCGAATCCATGCGGATGGAGATGATGAGCTTCGCTGACGTGGTGCTCAACCCTGTTGCTCAGGTCAAGTTCGTCCACACTGTGGCGGCTGGCTATACCTGTGGCGCCATGTTTGTGCTGGGTATCTCCTCCTACTACCTGCTGAAGAATCGTGATGTGGCGTTTGCCCGTCGCTCCTTCGCCATTGCCGCTGCGTTCGGTATGGCTTCCATCGTGTCCGTGCTGATCCTCGGTGACGAATCCGGTTACGAAACCGGTGAAGTGCAGAAGGTGAAACTGGCTGCTATCGAAGCCGAGTGGGAGACTGAACCTGCTCCGGCCGCCTTTACCCTGTTCGGTATTCCGAATCAGGAAGAGATGCGCACCGACTACGCCATCAAGATCCCCTATGCACTGGGCATTATCGCTACCCGTTCTCTGGACGGTCAGGTAACCGGTCTGAAGGATCTGAAGAGCGAGCACGAACTGCGCGTTCGTAACGGTATGACCGCTTACGACTTGCTGACCAAGCTGCAATCCGGTGACAAGTCTGACGAGACCCGCGCTCGCTTCGACGAAGTGAAGCAGGATCTGGGCTACGGTCTGCTGCTCAAGCGCTACACCAGCAATGTGACCGATGCTACCGACGAGCAGATCAAGGCCGCCGTGGATGACTCCATCCCGCAGGTTCTGCCGCTGTTCTTCGCCTTCCGCATCATGGTTGCCGTCGGCATGCTGATGCTGGTACTGATTGGTATGGCCTTCTATGACAGTGCCCGTCACCAGATCGGCCAGCGCAAGTGGCTGCTCAAGGCTCTGCTGTGGGGTATCCCGCTGCCGTGGATCGCCATCGAAGCTGGCTGGTTTGTTGCCGAATATGGTCGCCAACCGTGGACCATTGCAGAGGTGTTGCCGACTTCCCTCTCTGCATCCAACTTGCCTGCAGCCGAGATCTGGTTCTCTCTGATCGGTATCTGCCTGTTCTATACCGTACTTCTGGTTATCGAGATGTACCTGATGTTCAAGTATGCCCGTCTTGGCCCCAGCAGCCTGAAGACTGGCAAGTATCACTTTGAACAGATCAAGGCATAAGGAGAGCGACCATGTTTGATTACGAAACTCTGCGTGTCATCTGGTGGGCTCTGGTCGGCGTACTGCTGATCGGTTTTGCCATCACTGACGGCTTCGACATGGGGGTAGGCGCACTGCTCCCGTTCGTCGGCAAGAAAGATGTCGAGCGCCGCGTGATGCTCAACACCATGGGGCCGCACTGGGAAGGTAACCAGGTTTGGCTGGTCACTGCCGGTGGCGCCTTGTTCGCCGCCTGGCCGATGGTGTATGCCGCGACCTTCTCCGGCTTCTACATCGCCATGATCCTGACCTTGATGGCGCTGTTCCTGCGTCCGGTCGGTTTCAAGTACCGCTCCCTGCGTGCTGATGCAAAATGGCGCAGCAACTGGGACTGGGCCTTGTTCGCCGGTAGCGCCGTACCGCCCATCGTCTTTGGTGTGGCCTTTGGCAACCTGCTGCAAGGCGTTCCTTTCGAGTTTAACCAGTTCATGATGTTGACCTATCACGGCAACTTCTTCGGCCTGCTTAACCCGTTCGGCATTCTGGCTGGTCTGGTGAGCCTGTTCATGCTGCTCACCCAGGGCGCAACCTGGTTGATGATGAAGACCGACGGGGAAGTGCTGGCACGTTCCCGTACTGCCGCCATGATCTGCTCACTGCTGACTCTGGTGCTGTTTGCTGCCGCGGGTTGGTGGGTAAGCGGTATGGAAGGGTATGTCATCGTCAAGGCTGCCGCGACTGACGCAGTATCCAACCCGATGAACAAGGAAGTTGTCCTGCAGGCTGGTGCCTGGATGAACAACTACACCCTCTATCCGTGGATGGTGGCTGCCCCTGTACTGGGCCTGGCCATGAGCCTGCTGACTGCGCTGTTTGCCCGCATGAACATCGGCTGGCTGGCGTTTACCAGCTCCTCGCTGGCGATTGCCGGGGTCATCCTCACTGCCGGTTTCTCCATGTTCCCGTTCGTGATGCCCTCAAGCCTTGAGCCGTCACTGAGCCTGACCATGTGGGATGCTACCGCCTCTTTCAACACCTTGCAGGTGATGACTGTGGCTGCAGCGATCTTCGTACCGATTGTGCTGGGTTACACCATCTGGACTTACATCAAGATGTTTGGCCGGGTAACCAACAAGCACATCGAAGATAACCAACAATCTCTCTATTAAGAGGTGCGCTGACAATGTGGTATTTCACCTGGATCCTGGGGCTGTTGCTGGCCTGTGCATTTGGCATTATCAATGCGCTGTGGCTGGAACACACCGAGAACATGGATCGTCAGATCGATGAAAACAAGTGATCGACTCGCCAGGCTGGCCGCTCCACTGGAGCGGCAGCCGTGGCAGGGGTTGATGTTACTCGCGGCGGCCTTGTTGGCCGTCGCTATTTTACAGGCCCCCAATCTGATCGCGGCCAACACCAGCGAGCATGGTCTCTGGCTTGCTCCCTGGCTGATGTGGGCCGTCTGTTGTGGCGTACTTAACGGGCTTGGCTTTCATCTGAAAAGCCTGCCCGGACGTGTGCTGTTCAACCCCTGGCTCGCCTGGCCCAGTTTGTTGTATGGCCTCTGGCTGACACATTCATATTTCCTTTCATAAAAAACGGGGGGAGGCAGGATTTCCCTGTCTCCCCCTGCTTCTTTCCTATTCAGCCCTGCGCTATGATAGCCCCCCATCTGACTGTCGAATGGATCACAGATTGTTATGGGGGAAGTCTTTGAGTTTCCGGTACGTGTCTACTACGAAGACACCGATGCCGGGGGCATCGTCTACAACGCCAATTATCTCAAGTTTATGGAACGTGCTCGCACCGAGTTTCTTCGTGCCAAAGGGGTCGAACAGGACGTCTGGCTGCAGGAGGGATATGCCTTCGTGGTGAGCCGAACTGAGATCGATTTCCGCTCGGCGGCCCGTTTTAATGAACTATTGAATGTATTAACGCAAGTGATTGAAGTGAAACGCGCATCCCTGCGTTTTTCGCAGCAGATCCTGGCGGCTGATGGACGACTCGTCACCCAGGCTTTGGTACAGATAGCCTGTGTAAGTCATCCGCAAATGAAACCTGTAGCTATACCTGAAAAAATCAAGGGAGTGCTGTTAAGTGCACGCTGAAATTTCGTTTATTGGCCTGTTTTGGCAAGCCAGCCTGTTGGTAAAACTGGTCATGATCACCCTGATGAGCATGTCTATTGTCTCCTGGGCGCTGATTATCCAGCGTTCCAAGGCGATCAAGGCGGCCAATCTCGCATCGGAACAGTTTGAAGATCGCTTCTGGTCAGGGGTCGATCTCAATCGCCTCTATCAGGAGTCCTCTTCCCGCCGCGATGATATCGAAGGCATGGAAGATATCTTCTACTCCGGCTTCAAGGAGTATGCCCGCCTGCTCAAGGCCGGGGCCCGTGGTCAGGATGCGGTGATGGATGGTACCTACCGTGCCATGCGCGTCTCCCTCTCCCGTGCGGTGGATGATCTGGAATCCAACCTGCCGGTGCTGGCGACCATCGGCTCCATCAGCCCCTACATCGGTCTGTTCGGTACCGTATGGGGGATCATGAACGCCTTTATCGCCCTGGGTCAGGTGCAGCAGGCCACCCTGCAGATGGTGGCACCGGGTATCGCGGAAGCGCTGATTGCGACCGCCATGGGTCTGTTTGCCGCTATCCCGGCGGTAATCTTCTACAACCGCTTCTCCAACAAGGTCGAGCGGCTGGAGAACGCCTACGCCAACTTCATGGACGAGTTCACCACCATTCTGAACCGTCAAATTGCTCAGCAGCAGGGTGATCAGTAATGCAAACCTATCAGCGGATCCGGCGCAAGAAGGTGGCCGAGATCAACGTGGTTCCCTATATCGACGTCATGCTGGTGCTGCTTATCATCTTTATGGCGGTCACGCCGGTGATCACGCAAGGGGTCAAGGTGGATCTGCCGCAGGCTGAGTCCGAGCAGTTGCCGGAAGATGCCAAGCCGCCCTTCATCGTCAGCGTCAATACCGAAGGCGAGTATGTCATCAAGGCTGGCGAAGCCGATGACGAGCCGGTGCCAAGTGGCACGCCAGAGGCGATGCAGCAATACATCACCGAAAAAGCCATGGGCTATCTGGCGATCAACCAGAATGCCCCCGTGGTGGTCGCGGGTGACAAGGCCGTGCGCTACGAAGAGGTGATCCTGTTGATGGTGGCCCTCAAGAATGCGGGTGTGCCTCAGGTTGGCCTGATGACAGATCCGGTGAACTAACGGAGATGGATGTGAAGCGTGGTATTTCCGGTTATCTCATCGCGTCGTTTCTGCTGCACCTGATCATCGGCATCATCCTGTTTGTCGGGCTCGATTTCAGCAAACCGAAACGACCCGAATCGAAGGGGCAGATCGTCAATGCCGTCATGCTTGATGAGAACTTCCTCAACGAGCAGGCCAAGCAGATCCAGCAGCAGAAAGCTCAGCCCAAGCCGCAGAAGGTAGAGAAAGAGAAGGATAAGGAAGATACGGATCTTGCCAAACGCGAACTAGCCCAGCAGCAGGAACGGCTGCGTATTGCCGAGGCCAAGCGGAAAGAAGCAGAAGAGGCGACCCGCAAGGCCGAGGCTGAGAAGCAGAAAAAAGTTGCCGAGCAGAAGCGGGCGGAAGAGAAGGCGCAGAAAGCCGAGGAGGCCCGCAAGCTGGAAGAGCAGAAGGCCAAGAAGGCGGAAGCCGAGCGCAAGGCTGCTGAAGAGGCCAAGGCACTGGCGCTGAAGAAAAAGAAAGAGCTCGAGAAAAAACAGGCGGAAGAGAAGGCTAAAGCCGAGGAGGCCAAAGCCAAGAAAGCGGAAGCTGACAAGAAGGCCAAGGCTGAGGCAGAGAAGAAAGCCAAGGCAGAGGCTGAGAAAAAAGCCAAAGCCGAGGCTGAGAAGAAGGCCAAGGAAGAGGCAGCCAAAAAGGCAAAAGCTGACGCAGAGAAGAAAGCCAAGGCTGAAGCCGAGAAGCAGGCCAAGATCGCGGCAGAACGCAAACGCAAAGCGGCCGAGGAGGCCAGACTGCAAAAAGAGATGGAAGCCATGATGCAGCAGCAGCTGGCGGCTGAAGCCAATGCCCGCAGCCAGGCTGCCTCTGCAGCGGCACAAGGTGAGGTCGACAAGTATGCGGCGCTCATCAAGGCCACTGTTGAGCGGTATATGATTTTGGATCCCACCATGCGGGGCAAAACATGTACTATCGGCGTACGTCTTGCGAGCAGTGGCTTTGTCATATCGGTAGATAACGGCCAGGGTGACCCGGCGGTCTGTCGTTCGGGTAAGGCGGCTGTCTTGAAAGCCAATCAACTGCCAGTGCCCAAGGATCCTGCGGCATTCGAGATGTTGAAGGAATTTAACCTGAAGTTAGAACCGAGTATCTAAGCGTGATAAAACGAGGTTGCTTGCCTCCGGTTGGCAACCTCTCGCCGAGAAAGGAATTTAACCTCTCATCTTTATTGGAACCGAGTATTTAAGCCATGATCAGAAAAGTATTTTTTGCTTTGGTTGGCTGTTTGTTGCTGGGCCAGAGTGCCCAGGCGGCCCTGGACATCGTCATCACCGGCGGTATTGATAGCGCACGCCCCATCGCTGTCGCCCCCTTCAAGTGGGAAGGCAACGGGCAGTTGCCGCAGGACATCGCGGAAGTGGTCTCCAACGACCTGATGCGCAGCGGCAAGTTCAAGCCGCTGGCCCGTGGCCAGATGCCGCAGACCCCGAGCAGCAGCAGCGAGATCAACTTCGCTCCCTGGGCCTCCCAAGGGGTTGAAGCCGTGGTGGTGGGTTCCATTTCGGCAGTCGGTGACGGCACCTACAAGGTCAACTTCGAGCTGGTCGATGTGCTGAAAGGCCAGCTGGCCAAGGCACAAGGTGGCGAGAGCAACGGTTACATCCTGGATAGCCGTATGGCGACCATCCCGGGTGCCCAGATGCGCCAGTTTGCCCACCGTATCTCCGACATCGTCTATGAACGTCTGACTGGCGAGCGCGGTGCCTTCCTGACCCGTCTGGCTTACGTCTCCGTACAGCAGGGTACCCAGTTCCCGTACCAGCTGCGTATTTCTGACTACGACGGTTACAACGAGAAGACCCTGCTGCGCTCCCGCGAGCCCTTGATGTCTCCGGCCTGGTCGCCGGATGGCAGCAAGCTGGCCTACGTGAGCTTCGAGAACCAGAAGTCCGAAATCTACGTGCAGGATATCTACACCCAGCAGCGCAGCCTGATCACCAGTTTCCGCGGTATCAACGGGGCGCCGGAGTGGTCTCCGGATGGTCGTCGTCTGGCTATCGTTCTCTCCAAAGATGGTTCACCGAACCTCTATGTGGTTGATGTCGCTAGCAAGCAGCTGACCCGCGTCACAACCAGCCGTGTGATCGACACTGAACCCTCCTGGATGCCGGATGGGCAAAATTTGTTGTTCACCTCTGAACGTGGTGGCAAACCCCAGATTTATAGCGTAAATTTGGCGACTGGTATGACTCGCCGGATGACTTGGGAAGGTGAATCCAACCAGGGTGCATCCATCACTCCTGATGGCAAAATCATGGTGATGGTGACCCGTGTTCAGGGACAGTATCGTATTGCCCGTCAGGACATGGAAAACAATGCCCTGTTGGTCCTTACCCAGAGTGCTCTGGATGAGTCGCCAAGTGTGGCTCCCAATGGCAGCATGATCATTTATGCCACCATCTATCAGGGTCGTAAGAGTCTCGCGTTGGTGTCGACTGATGGTCGCTTCAAGGCTGTGCTTCCGACCAGTAGCGGTGAAATTCGTGCACCAGCTTGGTCGCCCTTCTTGAATTGATAAAAATCCAATTGTTTTTTGTTTTGTTATAAAGGTTTAAGGAAATAGCATGCAACTCAATAAACTGCTCAAGGGTTTGGCCATCGCACTGCCACTGTTCACCCTGGCCGCTTGTAGTTCTTCTTCTGATTCCGACGCCGCTGGCGCTGAATCAGGTATGACCGACGGCATGGGCGGTGTACAAACCGGCGGCGCCAACGGCATGTTGTCCCCGGAAGAGCAGATGCGTCAGAAGTTCGAAGCACTGCAGCGTGACAACGTGATCTACTTCCCGTTCGACGGTTACGATATCCAGGGTCAGTACGCTGATCTGCTGGATGCCCACGCCAGCTACCTGCGCGAGCGCCCGAGCGTGAAAGTCCTGATCGAAGGTCACGCCGATGAGCGCGGTACTCCGGAGTACAACATCGCCCTGGGCGAGCGTCGTGCCAAGGCTGTTGCCAAGTATCTGCAAACCCTGGGTGTGCAGGCCGAGCAGCTCTCCATCGTCAGCTATGGCGAAGAGAAGCCGCTGGATCTGTCCCACACCGAGGATGCCTTTGCCAAAAACCGCCGCGCGGTTCTGGTTTACTAAGGTTTGAACCGAACGAAGTTCGTTTATATGCAAGCGGCCATTTCGATGGCCGTTTTATTTGCACTAAACGCCAAGGTTTGATCCGAATGAAATCTGCATATGCGAGCGACGATGGCGCTGGCCGTTTTATCTGTACTAAACGCTAAGGTTTGATCCGAATGAAATCTGTGTACAAGCAAGCTGTCGTTGCGCTGGCCGTAATGGTTGCTCTGAATGCGCAAGCTGCGGCACCGGTCAGCGATCTGGGCGGTGACTCAAGTGGTGGGGTTGTCCTTAGCGGCAACAATGGCGCCATCGTGCCCACCGGTAGCCTGGAAGATCGGGTTGCCCTGCTGGAGCGCACCCTCAATGCCCGTCTGCGACTGCAAGCTGAATTGCAGCAACAGGTCGACTCCCTGCAAGGGGAGGTTTCCGAGCTGCGTGGTCAGCTGGAGCAGCAGACCTACCAGATGGAACAGTCGCAAGAGCGCCAGCGTCAGCTCTATCAGGAGCTCGACAAGGTTGCCAGCAGCCAGCAGGCTGCACCGGCCGCCGCGGCCCCTGCTGCTGCCGCTACACCGGCTGCTGCGGCCAATTACTCAACCAATCAGGATGAGAATCAGGCCTACGACGCAGCGGTCAACATGGTGCTCAAAGAGAAGAACTACGACAAAGCCATTCCGGCTTTCCAGGGCTTCATCAAGCAGTACCCCAATTCGGGCTATGTTCCCAATGCACACTACTGGCTCGGCCAGTTGCTGTTCAACAAGGGTGACAGAGCCGGTGCCTCGGCCCAGTTTTCGACCGTGGCCAACAAATACAGCAAATCCCCCAAGCGAGCCGATGCGCTGCTGAAGTTGGGTATGCTGGCGCAACTGGATGGCAAGAAGGCGGAAGCCAAATCCTTCTATGAGCAGGTGATCAAGGGCTATCCCAACACCTCGCCAGCCCAGTTGGCCAAACAGAGTCTGGCCAAGCTGTAACATTGCTGTATGTCACTGTTTTCGTAACGCTACTGTAAAAACAGCCTGCATTTGTACGCACAGTGAGCAAACGGATTTAAATTACGAATTTTCTGTTGCACCGGAAATTTAAATCCGTAATATAGGCCGCCGTCAGAGCCGAAGCAGTAATGCAGTCGGAACTGGTCGTGGTGAGGGTCGTTAGCTCAGTCGGTAGAGCAGTTGACTTTTAATCAATTGGTCGCTGGTTCGAATCCAGCACGACCCACCATTTTCTCCACTCGGTGGAGACAGAATTCCCAGGTCGTTTAGCTCAGCTGGGAGAGCACCTCCCTTACAAGGAGGGGGTCACTGGTTCGATCCCAGTAACGACC